>CAJKNM010000025.1 GCA_905201285.1 uncultured Eubacteriales bacterium
TTATAGAGGTGGAATCAACTTTTTATGAATGAAGATATTATATACGGAAGAAATTCAGTAATTGAAGCTCTTGAATCAGGCCATACGATGGATAAAATTCTGATTCAGGATGGACTCCGTCACTCTCATATCGGGTTAATACGAAATCTCGCAAAGGAACGCGGTATTGTTTATCAGTTCGTCGATAAACGTAAGCTCGACAGAATGACAGACGGCGAAAACCATCAAGGCGTTGTTGCGCTTGCGGCCGCCCATAAGTATGCAGAGTTAAGCGACATTCTCGCCGCGGCAAGAGCAAAGAACGAACCGCCGTTTATTATAATAGCAGACGGAATAACCGACCCTCACAACCTCGGAAGCATAATCAGAACCGCAAACGCCTCAGGCGCACACGGCGTGGTTATTCCCAAAAACAGAAGTGTCTCTTTAAACTCGGTTGTGGCTAAGGTTTCGGCCGGTGCGGTTGAATACACACCTGTCGCGAGGGTAACAAATATTGCTCAGACACTTGACCTTCTGAAAAAGGAAGGACTTTGGATTGCCGGAACGGCTCTTGAAGCAGAGGAATATTGCTATCAGAGTGATTTAACCGGTCCGCTCGGAATCGTTATCGGAAGCGAGGGCGAAGGAATGAGCCGAATTGTACGCGAGCATTGTGATTTTCTGATTAAGATTCCAATGCTCGGTCAGATTGAATCATTAAACGCCTCGGTTGCGGCAGGAGTTTTAATGTATGAAGCGGTAAGACAGCGTAATAAATTGACAGGAGATAAAAAATGAGACTTTTAGCAATAGGTGACATAAACGGCGAAAGCGGCAGGGAATTTGTCTATAATAACCTCAGCAGGATTTTGAGCCGATACAAGATTGACTTCTGCGTTGCTAACGCAGAGAATTCGGCTGAGCCAAACGGTATAACACATAACATCGCAAACACTCTTATACAATGCGGCGTTGATGTCATCACTATGGGAAATCACACCTATGACAATAAGGAGTCTGCCTCTGTGCTGGAAGATAACAGCCGCGTTATACGCCCATTAAACTTCCCGCCCGAAGCAGAGGGTATGGGCTACACAATATGCGACCTCGGGAATGTTCGTGTCGCCGTCATAAATGCGTCAGGCCGAATCAATATGACCCCTGTTGACTGTCCTTTTTCAGCGGTAGAAAGGCTCTTGCCTAAGCTCGACGCCGAGGTAATTGTAATAGACTTTCACGCAGATGCCACAAGTGAGAAGATAGCCTTTGCCAACTTCCTCGACGGAAGGGTCAGCGCGGTTTTCGGCACACATACCCATGTACAGACCGCTGACGAGAGGATTCTCCCGAACGGCACAGGATTCATTTGCGATTTGGGTATGACCGGGGTTGAAGATTCCGTTCTCGGCGTCAAGAAGGAAATTATAATCGAGCATATGCGAATGCCCGTCAAACGTGTACGTTTTGAAAAGGCACAGGGTGAAGCGTGGTTTCACGCCTGCATATTCGATATAGATGAAAAAAGCGGTAAAACAACCGCGGTTGAGCGGCTTCGCTTCAACCGCCTTTGATGCAGACAGGAGACCAATATGAGTTTTTATGAATATAATTGTGATGACAGAATGTATTTAAAGTCTACACTTATGCCGGACTCTGAGATTTCGTACGGCTTTACCTCCGCCCTCGGCGGGGTAAGCCACGGGAAAATCACCGGTCTGAATTTAGGTTTCAGAGTTCATGATGATGAGACTTCGGTCAGAGAAAATTATCGGCTTCTTTCAAATGACCTCGGCATAGACTTAAACCGTACCGTCCTTGCAAAACAGACGCATACAGACAACATAAGAATAGTCACCGAAGCCGATTGCGGCAAGGGAATCGTCCGCACAAGCGACATTAAGGATACCGACGGACTTATTACTAATATTCCCTCAATCGCGCTTATTGTTTTTTCTGCTGACTGTGTTCCGATTCTGTTTTTTGACCCAAAAAACAGCGTTGTTGCCGCTGTACATTCAGGTTGGCGCGGTACAGTCAAAAAAATCGCGGCACGATGCGTGGATATTATGAGTAATACTTTTAAATGTAATCCTAAGGATATTCTTGTTGCTGTCGGCCCGTCAATCGGCCCGTGTTGTTTTGAATTCGGAAGCGATGCCCCGGATTATTTTGACGAAAAATATCGGAAGAAGCTGCAAAGCGGCAAGTTTATGATAGACCTGCCCCATATGATTTCGGACACACTTACCGAAAGAGGAATTCCCGGCGAAAACATTGATATAAGCAGTGTTTGTACTGTTTGTAACAGCGATAAATATTATTCATACCGGGCACATAAAGAGCACACCGGTCGGCAAGGTGCGGTAATAATGCTTAAAGGCTGATGATATTATGAGAAAGATAATACATTTGGATATGGACGCATTTTTCGCTTCAATCGAAGAACGCGATAACCCCGAGCTTAAAAATAAACCCGTAATTGTCGGTGCGCCTCCCGGTACGCGCGGGGTCGTTTCGACCTGCAACTACCTTGCCCGAAAGTTTGGGGTTCACTCTGCAATGAGCAGCAGAGAGGCATACCAAAGATGCCCTGATGCTGTTTTTGTCAACCCGCATTTTTCAAAGTATAAAGAAGCGTCAAGCGAAGTGCATAAAATTATGTCACAGTACACGGATATGATTGAATTTGTATCTCTTGATGAGGGATATATGGACGTGACAGGAAGCGAGCTTCTTTTCGGCTCGGCCGAGAAAATAGCAAGGGAACTCAAAGAGCTTGTATTTAAAACTGTCGGTGTGACCTGCTCTGTTGGGGTCGGATATTCAATGATGAGCGCAAAATGCGCAAGTGAAGAAAAGAAGCCTAACGGTTTTTTTGTCATATCCTCACCCGAAGAATTTTGTGAATTAATGCACCCGAGAAGCGTTCGCGAGCTTTACGGAATAGGCGGAAAGACCGCAGAGAGACTTTTTTCTATGGGCATCAAGACCATAGGTCAGCTTGCAAATCAGCCGCCCGAACGTTTAAGGCATCTCGGTCCGTCCGGAGAAGAGCTTATAAAACACGCAAGGGGAATAGACAGCCGTAAGGTCACGGCTAACTCGACCCCAAAATCGATAGGCAGAGAAACAACATTTTTAAAAGATACCTTAGATAAAAACCTATTATATGATACTCTGCTTCTGCTTTCAGAGGATGTTAGCTATCGGCTCTATCTACGCGGCCTATGGTGCAAGACTGTCACTCTTAAAATAAAATTTTCCGATATGAAGAGTATCACCCGCGCCCAATCCGGTCGTTATCTTAAAAATTCTGATGAAATATATAAAGCCGCCAAAGAAATACTTGACTGTCAAAGCCTAACCAAACCGGTTCGGCTGATTGGCGTAACGGGTTCAAATCTGACCGACAAGGCATATGTTCAGCTTTCGTTTGACGATTCGGATTTGGCTGAAAACAATGTTCTTGGGAATACAATATTTAACATCAAACAAAGATTCGGCAGGGAAAAGCTTAAAACCGCAAAGGAAATCGTCGCTGAAGCACATCTCGCCGATGAATACAATAAATCTAAAAATATGAAATGAGGTAGAAAAAATGAGACTTGATAAATATTTAAAGGTTTCTCGCCTGATAAAGCGAAGAACTGTTGCAAACGAAGCCTGTGACAGCGGACGAGTCACCGTAAACGGAAAGGTTGCACGCGCGTCATATGACATAAAGGTCGGTGACGAAATAACAATCACCTTTGGTGCTAAACCCCTCTCTGTCAAAGTCCTCGAAGTAAAGGATACCGCTTTTAAGGATGCGGCCCGCACAATGTACGAGGTTATTTAAAGAATTTTTAAAATGGGTGATTACCATACGGTAATCACCCATTTTAATTATTTTTTAGGATTCACTATATCTCTCCAGCCTAAATCGCCGCGATCGATTCCCATAATAAGAACCTCAGCAGTGGCAACATTTGTTGCCAGTGGTATATTATGCACATCACAAAGTCTGAAAATCGAATTAACATCAGGTTCATGCGGCTGTGCGGTAAGAGGGTCACGGAAAAACAAAACAGCATCAATTTCATTGTAGGCGATTCTCGCACCTATCTGTTGATCGCCGCCCTCGGGACCCGGCAAAAATTTTTTTATAGGTAAACCGGTTGCATCCTCAACCACATTACCTGTTGTTCCTGTTGCAAATAACTTATGCTGTTTTAGTATAGCACTATACGCAATACAAAAATCAACCATAAGTTCCTTTTTCTTATCATGTGCAATTAATGCGATGTTCATTGTAACCTCCACCCTTTTCTATATAATTAAACGCTTTATAATAAACAAATCTATTGGTTCTGTTAGAAAAAGCATTTTACTCATCATAGATACATTTTACCATAAAAATAACTAAAAGTCAAAGATATTTTTATAAATTTTTGGCTTTTTTATAAAAAACTTTCAAGTAACACTATAATGTACCGTTTCCCTCTGATGAATCAGTCTTAGGAGGTTCAGCGTCCGGCTGCTTTCCCTTCGGTTGATTTGACGGAGAATTCGACGTACTTCCGCTGTTTTTTGACTTATTTGAGGACTTCTCGGATGACGTTCCCGAGCTTCCGGCATTTCCGTTCGTCCTTTCATTTGCCTTTCCTGATATTGCCTTTGCATTCTCGGCTTCTTCTTTTTTCTCGCTGTCGACGGTTTTGTCATCCGCCTTAAACGTTCCATCTTTTATCTGCATATAAGCGTCAAAAACCTCGCGTGCAACCGCCGCCGGAAAGCCGCTGTTTGCGCCATGCTCTATAATAACCGCAATAACAATCTCCGGGTCATCATACGGAGCAAACCCGACAAACAAAACATTATCCGCACCGCCGGGAACCTCAGCAGTACCCGTTTTACCCGCCGCTTTATATTTGGCGCTCGCAAAGGCGGATGATGCCGTTCCCGATGAAACAACCCTCCTCATTCCGTCTGTAACCGCCTGATACGTTGCATCCGATATTGGGTTGTCAGCCAAAATCTCAGGTTCCTTTTTATACACAACATTGTTGTCGCCGTAAGTCAAAACCTCATCCACAAGATGGAGCGAATATCTCTTTCCTTTATTTAAAATCGTGCTTACATACGAGGCGAGCTGAGCCGGAGTAAACAAATTGTCTGACTGGCCTATCGCGGTCTGAAGGACATCACCCGGATACCACGTTCCGCCGGCTTTTTCTCTTTCTTCGGGACTTGCAAGAACACCGGTGCTCTCGCTAAGCTCTATTCCCGTATTCTGACCGAGGCCGAAGTTCGTCGCATACTTATCAATATTCTCTATCCCCGTCCTGCGGCCTACGTCATAAAAGAAATAGTTACACGATACACCTATTGCCTGGGAAACATTGATTGTTCCGTGAGTCGCACCGGAGGATGAATATACCAAACAGGTTGGCTGATATGACGGATAATAGGTGTACTTTCCTAAATCCGTAATATATGTGTCCGGTGAAATGACCCCGGTTTCAAGTGCAGCAATCGATGTAAGCGGCTTAAATGTAGAGCCGGGCGAATAGGTTCCGTTAAGAACACGGTTGATAAGCGGCTTTGACTTTGATTTAATCAGCTTATCATAGTCCTCGTTAAACGTCGACAAATCATAAGTCGGATATGATGCCATCGCAAGGATTCCTCCTGTTTTGGGATTAACAGCTATCGCCGCTCCCGCTCCGTCAGAGCCTGTCGCCTGAAGTATCTTTTCTTTAAGCGCCTTTTCCATTACTGACTGTAAATCAACATCAAGTGTAAGCCTTGCATAATTTCCCGGCTGTGGCTCTTGACTTTGAAGTATCTCGGTTACTATGCCGCCTCGATTCATCTCAACACTCTTATAGCCGTCCTTACCCTTCAAATACGGTTCAAGAACTTTTTCAAGACCGTCCTTACCGATTATATCGTTCATTCCATAACCCTGATCCTTCATAACGGCATACTCTTCGGCGTAGATACGGCCTGTTCTTCCTAAAATATGCGCCGCCATAGTTCCGTGAGTAAAAGACCTTACCGGTTCGATTTCTACGCCGATTCCCGGAAAGTCCATAAACTGTTCTTTGATTTTCTGAACGGCAAGCTCATCTATATCCCTTGCCAATGTATAAGGATTCTTCTCGCTGAAGCGTGCCTTTTCCATTGCATATCTGATAGCGGTAACAGCCATCGATTTTTTTTCGTCATAATCAGAAGATACCGAATACTTCTTTTTGTAATATTCAAAAATCTGTTTTTCCGAACTGAAGTCTGTCAGCTTGTTGGTTTTTTTCCACTCTTCAAGCTTTTCCTGCTCCTGCTGCTTCTTCTGCTCTTTTTCTTCCCTATCGGATTCTGTCACACCGGAATCTGTTTGTTCATCTTTATTTTTTGACGTTTTAGCGTTTTTATTGAGCTTAACGCCCTCTACCTCACGGGTTCCTCCGTTTTCTTCTATAGAAAAATCATATTCAAGCTCGCCCGTTTTTTTATTCAGAATAAGCGGGAAGGTGCTTTCGATTTCATCACCGTATTCAGCGACAATAGCCGCAGTATTATAGAGATTTTCGTTAAGCTCATCATCCGAGATATTGACCTTTTGAACCTGAACGGTATAACCTGTCCGATTTTCCACCAACGGCCTGTTCTTTTTATCGACAATTTCTCCTCTGGGCGCAGCAATAGAATATGCACGCACAAGCCTTCGGTTAGATTGTTCCTCATATTGAGAGCCTTTAACTATTTGTAAGTCAACAAGTCTGACAACACAGGCAAGTGCAAGCAGAACAACAAATACTATAATTATATTAAGTCTCCTGCTGAAATCCTTCAAATTATCCGTCCCCTTCTTTCATTATGGAATATCTTCAAAACAGCCGTTTTACTTTAATCAATCCAAAGCTTTTCCGCATAGGAATAAACAAAACAAATGCAGCGGCCGCCGAGTATAACGCCTTAGGTAAAATTGTTTTTATAAAGGCCGTAACAAACCGTAAGTCTCCCCACACCATTTTGTATGCGGCAAAGTATAATATTCCGCAGAGCAGAGAATTTGCAAAAACAAAAACCGCGTCCGCTGTCGCGCTGTCGCTGCTTATATACCTCTCGTTTAACATTCCGGTTGCGAGACCGGCATACATATATAAGATCGCATTCATTCCAACCATTCTGCCGATAATCATATCAAGTGCCAGTCCGAACACAAAGCCGCATATTGCTCCGTCCCACATACCGCGAAGCATAGCCGCACAAATTACAAATATCAAAAACAAATCAGGGCTAACCCCGAAAATTCCTATCCACTGAACTATGGTCGGCTGAAATAATGCGATTATGAACAGCCAGACAAGATAAAATAATATTTTAAACTTTTTCATCGCATTTCAACCCTTCGTATAACTTTAATTATCATCGTCATCTATAGATGATCTGCTCGAACTGCCTGAGCCGCCTGACCTACTTGAACCGCTTGAACCGCTTGAACCGCTTGAACCGCCCGACCTACTTGAACCGCTTGAGCTGCTCGAGCTGCTCGATTTATCCGAATCACTGTCCGAATTATTTGAGTTTTTTGACTTGTCGGATTTGTCAGACGAATCTGCTTTATCATCATCTTTTTTTGTTGTTGTCTCGGTGGCCGACAAATCCGCCTGCTTGTATGATATTATTACAAAGACCTCATTCAGCTTTGCAATGTTAGCACACGGTTTAATCGTCGCCGCTTTTGACATTGTTGAATTTTCATCATAGATACTTTCAACCGTTCCTATAATAAGACCCTTTGGATAGATACCTCCAAGCCCCGATGTTTCGATATAATCGCCTTCTTGAATATCAGTATCCCTCGAAATATACCCAAGCCGGCACTTCCCCTCATATCTCAGTTCGGAATTACCCTCTATAATTCCTATTGCCTTAGAGCGTTTAATAACCGCACCGACTGATGACTGTGGATCGGTTATTGTTATAACCTCAGCCCAGTTGTCACCAACCCTCGAAATCTGACCGACCAGTTCTCTGTTTGAATTCACAACCGGCTGATTTTCTTTAATTCCGTCGCGGCTTCCCTTGTCTATAGTCAGCGTTGCGTACCAGTCAGACGGGTCTTTAGCCGAAACGGACGCTGCCTGCATATTTATATCGGGTTGACCCTTTTGAAGCTTCAGCATCTGACGAAGCTCCGAATTCTCATCTTCTAAACCCTGCATATCATTAATCTGTTTCTGTAAATTAGAGTTTTCATTTTTTAGCTTTTCATTTTCGCTCGTCAATGCTTTTACATTTCCGAAGTAGGTCGTTAAACCGCCCAAAAACCTGCCTATTGACGATATTACCCCCTGCGGTCCCGAAACAATGTCGCCGCCGACGCGCTCCGCTGTTGAGGCCGAACCGCTTTTTGCTCCGAGAGCGCCGATTGTAATCGCCGCCGCAAGCGTCGCCGCAATTATAAACACAGCAAGTTTATGTTCTTTTATAAATCTCAACTAAATCACCTTTATCTTCCGAAGATTCCCTTGCCCTTTTCATTTAGCATAAATTCAGCCGCTCTTGCAGCACCGATTGCTACACACTCAATCGGGTTTTCGGCAATATATACCGGTATTTCGGTATTTATATTTATTAATCTGCCAAGTCCGCGAAGCATCGCTCCGCCGCCGGTCAGAACTATGCCGCTTTCGATTATATCGGCTGCAAGTTCAGGCGGCGTTTTTTCAAGAGTAACCCTCACCGCATCAACTATAGCCTCTGCCGGTTCGCTGAGACAACCTTTTATCTCATCTGTTGTCACCTGAGCCGTTTTAGGCAGACCGGTGACCATATCTCTTCCGTTTATCTCTATCCTCTCCCTGTCTATTCCGGAATAGACAGAGCCTATGCTGATTTTTATTCCTTCAGCCGTGCTGTCACCTATTGCAACGCTATACTGTTTTTTTACATACTGAGCTATGGCATTATCAAAGCTTGTTCCCGCCGTTCTGATTGAATGTGATTCAACAATCCCGCCGAGTGATACAACCGCCGCCTCACATATTCCAGCGCCGATATTTACAACCATACTTCCGTGAGGTGCACCGATATCCACACCACAGCCTGCCGCCGCGGCAAGAGGCGCATCCATAAGCGCAACCGACTTGATTCCTGCGTTATGTGCCGCCTCATGAACAGCACGGCGCTCAACATCACTTATTCCGCACGGAACAGCTATAACCGCTCTCACACCGCCAAACGTTCCTCTATTGACACGCTTCATAAACTGTTTAAGCATAGAAGCCGTCGCGTTAAAACCTGTTATTGCGCCGCCTCTGATCGGCGCAACCTCAGCGACGCCCTCAGGCGTTCTTCCGAGCATCGCTTCCTCGCCTATAGCCACAATCTGACCGTTTGTGTTACTCTTTATAACCAATGACGGCTCATTGAGCAAAACCTCACCGTCTGTATTGCAAATCAAGGTTGTTGCCGTACCTAAATCTATTCCAAAATCAACAGCCATTGTCTTCCTCCTGTCTGTTAAAACAACTCATAACCAAATTCTTCTTTTAACACCTGACCCAGCTTACAAAGCGGCAGCCCGACAACATTAAAATAGTCGCCTTTTATATTTTCCACAAACAAAGCACCGATATTTTGAATTCCGTATGCCCCCGCCTTATCCATCGGTTCGCCGGTCTTTATATATTTAATAATTTCATCATCCGTCAGGTGTCTGAAATTAACAACCGTCCGCTCAAATCCACAATAACTTTTTTGAGTCTTATTGTCTATTACAGCAAGCCCGGTACAAACATGATGGTCACGGCCGGAAAGCATATGAAGCATCTCTGACGCTTCCGCTCCGTTTGCCGGCTTTCCCAAAATCTTTCCGTCGATAAACACAACTGTATCCGCCCCTATAATCAGGGCTTCAGCGTCGGTCTTTTCCGACACATTTCTCGCTTTCTGCATAGCTAAGCGCTGAACCGTTTCCTCCGGAGTTATGCCCTCTTCGATAACCTCTTCGGAATCATCCGAAATTATTTCAAAATCATCAACAAAACCCGACAAAAGCTCTCTTCGTCTGGGAGATTTTGATGCCAGAACTATTTTTCGCATTTTTTTATCTCCTATTAATCAATAATCTAAACTCAGATACCGGTAGAGCCAAATCCGCCGATTCCGCGCTCGGTATCGTCAAGGCTTTCTGCACTGACAAGCCTTGCCTTCTCAACCGGCAGAAAAACAAGCTGTGCAATCCTGTCGCCCGAGTTTATTGTAAAATTCTTATCCGATACGTTAATAACCGCGGCTTTCAGTTCGCCTGTATAGTCCGTATCAATCACGCCCACACAGTTACACATCGTTATTCCGCTTCTGAGCGAAAGACCGGACCGCGGAAAAACAAACGCACCCCAGCCATCGGGAATTTGTATTGCAAGCCCGGTCGGAACAGCGACTCTCTCTCCCGGCTTCACCACAACAGGCTCATCCAAAGCGGCGGCCAAATCCATTCCGAGGCTGCCGTCCGTCGCATATTTCGGTTCGGTCGCCTTGTCCGATAAATATTTTATTTTCACATCTATCATAGATAACATTCCCTTCTTTTCAGCGCTCTTACGCAAGCGCACCTTTAAACATTCTGAGTCGCGTAAATTCAAGGTCATTCACCGCATCGCCGCTTAAGTATGAACGACAAATTTTTTCGGTAAATTCAGCATTTTCAACGGTGAACATCAATTTTAGAAAATCTGCACCGATTTTTAATAAATCGTCTTTTTTATCCGCCATATACAACGGAACAGAATTTAAAACCACACTCCGACAGGCATTCCCGTCTTTGATAATCGGAAATTCCGTACCCGTTCGGTCCGTCATATAGCCTATGCCGTCACACGGACACTTCTTCATATTCTTCAAAATGCAATTTTCGGTAATCATCAACGGAATCCTTCCGTAAACAATTACCTCACATTCAGAGGATTTTTTTATATCCCTCATTTGTCCGAGATTCAGCTCGGTCGAAAGGCATATACAATGCGCCCCCATTTCACTCAGCTTTTTGAACGAATAACTGTTGGTGATATTCATCCTGTGTGAGGCATAAACCTCAAACCCGTCAGATAACTCTAAACCGTCAACGGTTGAAATTTCGACCTTTTCAAACCCCGATTTTTTTAGGTCAGACAGACATTTTTTGACCCTGATACGCTCCTCGCCGCGGATAATCACGGGCAAGGTCAAAACTATTCGTTTATTCTCTTTTTTCAGTTCTTCAACATTCTCAGCCGCGATATGCACAGGTACATATATTCTTTCAAAACAAAACCGACAAGCGGCTCTGAACTGTTCCATCGTCAAAACCGAGCACGAATATGCTCCCCTTTCGGAATGGTCTGTTTCGGGAAGCCGAGGGCCTTCCGCAATGCGTTTATTTTTATATCTTAATATAATTTCATTTTCAAGCTTCCCGGCACAGATTCTGCGAAGCTCGTTCAGCTGTGACACCGCCATAAACGGCCGGCCGTTTAATTTGACCTCGGTTTTAACAGCCGTAAAAGCCGTATCCCCCATCTTGCTCAGCCGAGCCTTAACGTCATTGACCTCAAGCGGTCGTTTTTCGGCTTGCCCGACAATAATATCACCATATTCAGATGCAGAATTTTCACCACAGGTCATCCGAATAAACGGCTTTTCTCCCTCTGAAATTTCTGCATATATTTCTATCGGCCGCCTGCGTGATGATTTTTCAGCAGGTTCGGAGTCGGTTTTTAAATATGGATTATCGGGCTTGTCAAACGCAAACATCGCCGTTCCCTTTTTATCCGTAAAATATCCGTCGGTCAATCCTCCGCGGAAAAATATACGGTTCAGCGTGTCAATCTCGCCTTTATCCGGCTGTCTTTTTTCATCAATCAGCCTCCGATAAATGGAAACAACGGTCGAAACGTACTGCTCACCCTTCATTCTGCCCTCAATTTTGAGCGAAGCAACGCCCATATTCTGAAGGCTTTCCAAATGCTCGGCAAGCAACATATCTTTAAGGCTTAAATAAAATTTTTCGTCTTTTCCGCCTGATGAATACGGAAGCCTGCACGGCTGAGCACATCTTCCTCTGTTTCCGCTTCTGCCGCCGATTACACTGCTCATCAGGCATTGTCCCGAATAGCACATACACATTGCCCCGTGAACAAACACCTCAGTTTCAGCCGAAGCATTCTCGGTTATATAACGTATTTCGTTTTCTGACAGCTCACGTGACAAAACAACCCGACAAACGCCTTCCTCTTCAAGCGTTTTAACTCCGCCAAGTGAATGAACAGTCATCTGTGTGCTTGCGTGAACCTCAATATCGGGCGAAAGCTTCTTCACATACTCCATTATGCCCAAATCCTGAACAATAACGCCATCCGCCCCGGCACGTGTAATCAACTTAATAAACCTTTCGAGTTCACTAAACTCTCTGTCATATATCAGCGTGTTTACTGTCACATAGACGCGAACTCCGCGCAGATGACAATAATCAACCGCTCTGAATATTTCCTCATCGGTGAGGTTCCCGGCAAAGCTTCGGGCTCCGAAGGCCTGTCCGGCAAAGTATACCGCGTCAGCACCGCTGTTCACCGCGGCAATAACACAATCAAAAGTACCCGCAGGGGCAAGAAGCTCCATATCGGTAACACCTCGTTTTTAACTGATAATTCAGTTTTTTAATTTACGCCTGTTTGTCAGCCGCCCCGCGAAGCGCAGCGGTTGTGCGGCGGACGCTTGACAGTTCGGTTTCACGCTTTGCAAGCTCAATCTGAAGCTTGTGAACATCCTCGCGAAGCTTCTCAACCTCAAGCCGCTTTGCCTCAAGCTCACTTCCGAGGCCTTTTGCCTCTTCTATATACCCCTTAAGCTCAACACGAAGGTTATCCATAACGCCCTCATTCTTTAAACAGTCATCGGCTAAGTTGACCGCCGTAAGCACAGCCTTCATAGCCGTACTGAGCTGAGGTGCACCCTCGGATATTTGATTCATACGCTTGTTTACCAAAAGCGCAACACGCTGAACATACTCCTCAGGCTCATTTGTGACAAGGGTATACTCAATATTGTTAATTTTAACTTCAACTTTTTTGCTTTCCATGACCGAGCCTCCTTTGGCAGCCATTTTATCTCATCATATTATATTTAAGAATTCCGAATACCGATTTAGCATCGTTTATCTCTCCGTCCATAACCATTTTAAGAGCGGTATCAAACGGAACCTTTTTTACATCCAAAAATTCATCGTCATCCGGATGGGTTTCGCCCTGAGTCAGCTCCTTCGCCAAATATACATGAGTAACCTCATCGGTAAACCCCGGTGACGGATATATGAATCCCATATAGTCAAACACCTTTGCCGAAAGGCCGGTCTCCTCTTCAAGCTCACGTATGCCACAGGTTCTGTGATGCTCACCCGGGTCAAGCTTCCCGGCCGGGATTTCATAAATTGCCTTATCGAGCGGCTTTCTGTATTGTTCAACAAGAATAATTTCGTCCTTGTCGGTTATCGCAACAATTCCCACACCGCCGGGGTGTTCAACAAGCTCCCGTGTCGCAACCGAACCGTCGGGCATCTCAACTCTATCAACCTTAACCTTTATAATTCTGCCCTCAAAGACTTTTTCGGACGAAACGGTTTTTTCTTCATAAATCATAAACCAAAACTCCTTTCCGGAATATATAATGAAAAACTCCGCAAGGAGCGGGGGTATTCATTATATATTCCGGCTGTCTGCGGACGAGAACGCCCGCAAACAGCCGACAAATTCGATATTTCAAATATTATTAAACAATACCGTGAGCCATCATTGAATCAGCAACCTTCTTAAATCCTGCAATGTTAGCACCGATAACAAGGTTACCCTCGTGACCGTACTCTTTTGCAGCAGAGCTGGTCTTTGCATAGATGTCTTCCATAATATTTTTAAGCTTAGCGTCAACTTCTTCAAATGTCCATGAATAACGCATACTGTTCTGGCACATTTCAAGAGCAGATGTAGCAACACCGCCTGCGTTTGCAGCCTTCGCCGGGCCAAAGAGAACGCCTGCATTCTGAAGCTCAGCAATAGCCTCGGGAGTTGAAGGCATATTAGCACCCTCGCCTACAGCGAAGCAGCCGTTTGCGATAAGAGCCTTAGCACCCTCAACATCAAGCTCGTTCTGGGTTGCGCAAGGCAGAGCAATGTCGCACTTAACTGTCCAGATACCCTTACAGCCTTCGTGATACTCAGCTGACGGATGGCTTGCTGCATACTCCTTGATTCTCTTTCTCTCAACCTCTTTAAGCTGTTTAACAGCCGCAAGGTCAATACCGTTCTCATCTACTATATAGCCGTTTGAATCCGACATAGCGATAACCTTTGCACCAAGTTCAGTAGCCTTTTCAACCGCATAGATAGCAACGTTACCCGAACCCGAAACAACAACGGTCTTATCCTTGAATGACTTTCCGTTATCCTTCAGCATAGCATCTGTGAAGTAGCAGAGACCGTAACCGGTAGCCTCGGTTCTCGCAAGGCTTCCGCCATAGGTCAGACCCTTACCGGTAAGAACGCCGGTGAACTCGTTACGAAGTCTCTTATACTGACCGTAAAGATAACCGATTTCTCTTCCGCCGACACCAATGTCACCGGCAGGAACGTCGGTATCTGCACCGATGTGCTTAGAAAGCTCTGTCATAAAGCTCTGGCAGAAACGCATAACCTCTGCGTCTGACTTACCCTTCGGGTCAAAGTCACTTCCGCCCTTACCGCCGCCGATAGGAAGACCGGTAAGTGAATTTTTAAGAATCTGTTCAAAGCCGAGGAACTTAATGATTCCGAGGTATACCGACGGATGGAAACGGAGGCCGCCCTTATACGGACCTATCGCACTGTTAAACTGAACACGGAAACCTCTGTTTACCTGAACCTTTCCGTTGTCATCAACCCAGGGAACGCGGAATGTGATAATTCTTTCCGGCTCTACCAGTCTTTCGATAAGGCCTGCCTTTTCATATTCAGGGTGCTTTTCGATTACAGACTCAAGAGATTCAAGAACCTCTTCTACCGCCTGTAAGAACTCAGGCTCATTCTTGTCTCTTGCCTGAACCTTTTCAAACACCTTTTTAAGATATTCATTTTTAATTGCCATTTCTGACCTCTCCTTTTGTTGCATTCCGACCGGCAAGACGATTTTCCGGGTGTCGGTCTTTGTGCTGATATATTAATTTAATTTTTTCCTGTATATTATAATTATTATTTATTTTTAAGATACTCGTCTATTGAAGCCGCGGCACTTTTACCCGCTCCCATAGCAAGAATAACGGTTGCCGCACCTGTTACAACATCTCCGCCTGCCCAAACGCCGGTCTTGCTCGTCGCACCGTTTTCATCCTTTACAACGATACAGCCTCTTGCATTTGTTTCAAGATCCGGAGTTGTATTTTTAATCAGCGGATTTGGTGTCTGACCTATCGCGATAACAACAACCTCAGCATCTATCTTAAACTCGCTTCCCTCAACCGGCACAGGGCGTCTGCGTCCTGAGGCATCAGGCTCTCCGAGTTCCATTCTGATACATTCAACCTGTGTTGCCCAGCCGTTTTCATCACCGTGAATCCTGACGGGGTTACACAAAAGCTTAAAGTCAATGCCTTCTTCCTTTGCGTGGTGAATTTCTTCAACCCTTGCCGGCATTTCCTCCTCGCTTCTTCTATAGACAATACTTACGTTTTCCGCACCGAGACGTTTTGCGCTTCGCGCCGCGTCCATAGCAACGTTTCCGCCGCCGACAACAACAACGTCCTTTCCCATATAAATAGGTGTATCGTATTCGGGAAAACGATAAGCCTTCATCAGATTTATTCGGGTCAGGAACTCGTTCGCGGAATACACACCGTTTAAGTTCTCTCCCTCTATTTTCATAAAACTCGGCAGACCGGCACCTGTTCCCACAAACACCGCATCATAGCCTTCGGTTGTAAGAAGCTCTTCAATCGAAAGAACCTTTCCTATAACCATATCTGTATAAATATTAACACCGAGAGCCTTAAGCTTATCAATCTCGGCCTTAACTATATCCTTAGGAAGCCTGAATTCCGGAATTCCGTAAACCAGCACGCCGCCGGCAGTGTGAAAAGCTTCAAAAATCGATACGGAATATCCAAGCTTCGCCAAATCACCGGCACAGGTAAGCCCTGCGGGTCCCCCGCCGACAACAGCAACCTTCTTCTTATTGGAATCTATCTTAACGGCGTTTGCCCGCCCGTGCTTCATATGCCAATCGGCAACGAAACGCTCAAGTCTGCCTATTGCGACCGGCTCGCCCTTGATTCCTCTGACACAGAACTTCTCACACTGGCTCTCCTGCGGACAGACTCTTCCGCAGACCGCGGGAAGCGAACTGGTCTCCTGAATCTTTAAATATGCGTCCTCAAACCTTCCCTCAGCAACAAGTCTGATAAATTCGGGAATCTTAACGTTTACCGGACAGCCGCCCATACATGGCTTATGCTTACAGTTAAGACAGCGCTGAGCCTCTTCAACAGCCATTTCTTCTGTATATCCGAGTGCAACCTCTTTAAAATTTTTATTTCTTACATTCGGATCCTGTTCGGGCATAGGAAGTTTTGTCAATGACATATTAGGCATTTTTCATTCCCTCCAATCTGCATTTATGTGCCTCTCTTGCACTCTTTTCCTGCTGAGAGAACATTTTGGAACGGCGGATTGCCTCATCAAAGTCAACCTGATGTCCGTCAAAGTCGGGACCGTCAACACAGGCGAACTTCGTCTCACCGCCAACGGTAATACGACAGCCGCCGCACATTCCCGTTCCGTCTATCATAACCGGATTCATACTGACAACAGTCTTAATGCCGTACTCCTTTGTCAGCTGACAAACCGCCCTCATCATAACGAGCGGCCCGATAGCAATAACAATATCATACTTTCTTCCGCCCTTTATCAATTCTTCAAGCTTAGCGGTAACAAACCCCTTGTTTCCGTTTGAGCCATCGTCAGTCATCGTATAAAGATTATTGCACGCGTCTCTGCACTCATCTTCAATTATAATAAGTTCACTATTGCGAAAACCGTTTATCATATCAACGTCAACGCCCATTGAATGGAGCTTTTTCGCCTGAGGATACGCGATTGCCGTTCCCAGGCCACCGCCTATAACCGCCGCGGTCTTGATGCCTTCAAAGTGTGAAGCTACACCGAGAGGACCAACAAAATCCAAAAGATAGTCACCCTCATTCAATTCATTAAGTTTTTCGGTTGACATTCCTACAATCTGAAAAATAACCGTTACCGTTCCGCGGTCGCGGTCAAAATCCGCGATAGTAAAAGGAATTCTCTCGCCGCGTTCATCAATTCTCAAAATTATAAACTGACCGGGTTCGGCTTTTTTAGCAATGTACGGAGCCTCAACCTCTATAAGCGATACAGAAGGATTAAGACTTTCCTTTTTGACAATTTTAAACAAGTTTTACACCTCCGTATTTATATATAACGCTATATAACGCTAATCACCCATTATTTAAGGATATCATCTAAAATATTATATCACATAAATTAAATGTATGCAACGTTTTTTAAAAATTTATTTAATATTTTTTGCGGAGTTGTCAAATATGTATTTCACATTTCAGAAAAAAATTTACCTTAACGAAGAACGTACGCCTGAAATTTTGAAAGGAATATGGTACAAGGGCACGGGACTCAGACCATATTTGGAACAATTATCGGCTGACGACCAAAAAGCCTATTCAGACGATGTTATGCAATGCCTGATGGACACTTATCCTATACAGAAAAACGGCGAAATAATATTCAGATTTCCAAGACTGTTCTTTGTTGCACAAAAATAGTCTTTTCAAGGCAATCCTTATGGGTTGCCTTTTTCGTTTCAGAAGTTTTTTGACTGTCTTTTAACGGAACTTATGCCGGGGTTACTTCTATTTATTATTGTAGCTTTCGGCGAACAATTTCGGCGATATTATAATATTATTTGTTTGATTTATTTTATTTATATGATATAATACAAATATATCACGGAGTTAATATTGCGAGGTGAACAAATTGTACTTTGAATATGATGATAATGCACTCCGATACCTAAAAAGCAAAGATAAAACTTTAAGCGATGTCATAGACAAAATCGGACATATAAACCGTGAGGTTGATACCGATTTGTTTTCATCTGTCGTTCATCATATTATCGGACAGCAGATTTCAACAAAAGCACAAGCAACAATATGGCAAAGAATCAATAAAGGTTTAGGTGTACTAAACGTTGACAGCATTATTAATGCCGGAGTGGAAAAGCTTCAATCCTTTGGTATGACATTTCGTAAAGCGGAATACATAACCGACTTTTCAGCCAAAATCAAAAACGGCGAATTTGATTTGGATGGTATTTGGTATAAATCCGACAAAGACGCAATAGATGAGCTTGTTTCTCTTAAAGGTATCGGCGTATGGACCGCTGAGATGATTTTATTATTTTGTATGCAGCGTCAAAATGTTTTAAGCTTTGACGATTTGGCAATACAACGAGGACTTCGTATGGTATATCATCACCGAAGAATCGACCGAAAATTATTCGAAAAATATCGCAGACGTTTCAGTCCGTACTGCAGTGTGGCAAGTCTGTATTTGTGGGCTGTTGCAGGCGGGAAAATAGAAGGTATGAGAGATTATGCACCAAAAAAGAAAGGCGGAGAGAATTCAAGATGATTTATACATACAAATACAATTCAAACCTCGGAAGCATAACGCTTGCAAGCAACGGCAAGTCATTGACGGGTTTGTGGTTTGACGGACAAAAGTATTTCGGCGATACTCTGCCGCACGAATATCAGGAAAAAAATCTGCCGGTTTTTGATGAAACCTCAGCGTGGCTTGACATATATTTTTCGGGCAAAAATCCCGATTTCACGCCGTCATTGTCATTTAACACTTCACCTTTTCGGAAAATGGTATGGGAAATACTTTTGACAATTCCATACGGGAAAACTATGACCTATGGTGAAATTGCGGGTAAAATTACCGAACAAAAAGGGCTTAAAAAAATGTCCGCCCAAGCTGTCGGCGGTGCTGTCGGACATAATCCAATTTCAATTATTGTGCCCTGTCACAGAGTAGTCGGAACAAACGGAAACTTAACCGGATATGCCGGAGGAATTGGGAGAAAAATCAAACTGTTAGAGCTTGAACAAACCGATATGAACAGTTTTTTCATTCCGAAGAAAGGTACTGCTCTATGAGTCACAAGAGCACCGGGGCAATACAGCGGAACTGCCGGTTATTCAAAAGATGGAATGAAGTAAAACCGGGCTGAATAACATTATTGATGAATTTTCAGAGTTATGCAAAAACGGTGCCGGCGAATCCGATGACTCCGCACTTTCGGCCGTTTGCAAGTTAAAAAGGCAATAAAAAGCCGAGTGTCATACAAAACCTTTCAAATTCTGTAAGAACACTCGGTATGGTGCGGATAAGAGGACTTGAACCTCCATGAAATTGCTTTCACATGGACCTGAACCATGCGCGTCTGCCAATTCCGCCATATCCGCATATTGATGTCTTTATTTTTACACGGCAAGACAAACCGAGACAGATCATATCGCTTAACCTGTAAAGCTGTTATACACAAGTTACAACAACAAAATTTATTATATCATATTAATTCTGCTGCGTCAAGGCTTTTTTTAAAGTTTTTTATTCAATTGTGTTAAATTGTCAATGATGGGTGACATTTTTGTGAAAAAGGCTTTTCCGGCTCTTTCCATCGTATTTTGCCCACCGTTTCCAGATTGCCTGATGGTGCTATACTAAAAAAGTAGACACAAATCGCAAATGCTACCACTCTTTAACAGAG
>CAJKNM010000026.1 GCA_905201285.1 uncultured Eubacteriales bacterium
GGCGGCCGCCGTGCTTGAAAGCGGCGCAGAGCCGGGTGATATAGCGGTAACCCACCTCACCGCGGGGAAAATTGTGGATATGGGAATAAAAGACGCAAATAATATGGGGGGTGCGATGGCTCCCGCCGCATATGATACGATAAAAGCCCATTTTTCGGAACTGAATCTGAAACCCTCCGATTATGATATGATTATCACAGGCGACCTCGGAAAGGTAGGCTCTGAAATTTTAAGCGAACTTCTCTTGCAGGACGGAATCGATATTTCGCCGAACTATCAGGATTGCGGCTGTCTGATTTATGACATAGAAGAGCAGGACGTTCACGCGGGGGCGAGCGGCTGCGGCTGTATCGGAACGGTTTTATGCGGATACTTTCTCGATAAAATGAGAAGAGGAGAGATAAAAAAGCTTCTCGCAGTCGGAACGGGTGCTCTTCTCAGCCCGACATCATCTCTCCAGGGTGAGTCCGTACCCGGAATCGCCCACGCAGTTTCGCTTGAAGTAAAAACCGGAGGTGAAAAACAATGATGAGTTATATAAACGCCTTTTGGGTCGGCGGTCTGATATGTGCCGCCGCCCAGGTTCTGATTGATAAGACTAAACTGACTCCGGGCAGGATTCTTGTTGCCTTTGTAGTAATCGGTGTTATCCTCGGCGGTCTCGGAATCTATGATAAGCTGGTCGATTATGCCGGCGCAGGGGCGACCGTCCCCATTGTCGGCTTCGGAAACGTTCTCGCCAAGGGCGCAATCAAGGGTGTAAACGAACACGGTATTTTGGGCGCACTGATGGGCGGTGCGGAAGCCGCGGCGGGAGGTATTTCGGCCTCAATCATTTTCGGCTTCCTTATCGCCCTCATATTCAGTCCGAAAAGCAAGTAACAGCCATCCGCCGTCACATTTCGGTGACGGCTTTATCGGTCATATCATTCAATGTTTTCAGCTCAAAGAACTTTCCGCGCTTTTCCATAAGCTCGTCAAAGGTTCCCGTTTCAACACAGCGGCCGTTATCCATAACAACGATGCGGTCTGCATTTCTTATTGTGGACAAGCGATGTGCGACAATAAATGTTGTCCTTCCCTTTGTCAGGTGATTAATCGCCTTTTGAACGTGATATTCTGATATATTGTCAAGTGCCGATGTTGCCTCATCAAGAATTAAGATTTTAGGGTCACGTATCAATGCGCGGGCAATGGAAATCCGCTGTTTCTGACCGCCCGAGAGATTAGACCCGTTTTCGCCTATCTCGGTATCAAGACCGTTGGGAAGCTCATCGGTGAACTCGTTTATATTTGCAAGCCGAACAACCTCGTTGAGGTGATCCTCCGAGACATCGGTCAATCCATAAGTTATATTTTCACGGATTGTACCTGTGAACAGAATACTGTTCTGCGGCACAACTGAAATAAAGTGCCTGTAATCGCTCAGATTAAGTGCCTCTATCGGCTTTCCGTCGATGCGGAGGGTTCCTCTTGTCGGTGTCATAAATCCGATAATCATATTCATAATAGTAGACTTGCCCGAGCCGGAAGCGCCGACAAACGCAATACATTCGCCCGGCTCGACCGCAAGCGTAAAATCTTTTATTATATCCTCATCCGTATGCGGATAACGATAGTATACATTGTCAAAGTTGACCGTTCCGTGAACATAGCGCAGACGAATCTTTCCGGCATTGTTCTCAACCTCGGGTGACAGCACAATCTCCGCAACGGAATCTATGGATTCCATACCCTTTGTCAGCTCGGGATATACATTTAAAAGGCCCTGAAGCATAGAGCTTATGCCGTTAAAATAAGATTGATACAACACAACATCCCCAACCGGAATCTTTCCCTTATATGCAAGATACGCGGTAAAGAACAGACATATCGCCGACATAATCTGACTTATTACCCACGAAACCGAGCCGAAATAGGCGTTTACACGGTCGAGGTTTAAGCCCTTCTCACGCAGAATCCTGATTTTTTCTTCAAGTGCTGAGATTTCCTCGTTTTCAAGGCCATGCGCCTTTGTTACCGGAATCATATCAAGCATATTTGATACCTTAGCCGAAATATTCTCGGTTTCCTTTCGAAAGCGCCTGTTTGTGGTGGATATTCCGTTTCTGAAAAGATACACGACAAATACGTTTATCGGTATTATTACAGCGAAGAATAACGTTACCGTTCCGCTTTTTGAGGCCGCAACGAAAATATAGATTAACACGTTAATTATACTCGGGATAACGGTTTTGGCTATATGAGTATCAAGAATCTCAATCGTTTCAATATCGCGCAGGAACTTTGACTGTATCTTTCCGCTTTCGATTTCTTTATGATATGTCAGCGAAAGGTGCTGAAGCTTTCTGATTAACGTGTTTCTCATACCCGCACTGACAGTTCTGAGCATTCTGTCGGTCACCTTCGAATAAAGTATGTGTGTAGGAATGTTCTGTATCAATAAAACAAAAAGGATTGCTCCATAGATGAACAGGCGGCGGACAACATCATCGCCCCCCGATGACACAATATTGATAATCTCTGCCGTGACAATCGGAATCGCCCACGTCGGTGACGCCTTTACAACAAAAAGTAATGACGAAAGAATAAGGCTTCCTTTATTTTGTTTAAGCAAAAGCTTTGGAATGGCAGATGCTTTATTTTTCTTTTTCTGTTCCGCTCCGTCCTGAAACAAATGCTCATAATCCGGAATAACGTTTTGCTTTTTCTGCTCTGTGTTCATAGCAGTGCACCTCCGTCGGGTAATAACATTATCGTGAAAAACACGAGTTTATTAAGTTCACTAACATTATATTAAATATATTCGTTTTGTCAATAGAAGTTACATAATTTTAACAAACTTAACCTCAATGTAAAATAGAGTTAAGGAAATTTTCATACGCAAAACGTACAAGGTATAAATCTATTATAAAATTTGTGAGTTTAATGCTTGAAAAAGTTTATGTTTTATTATATAATGGGTATAGCATATAAAAATTTTAACCTCGGTTTTTGTAAGGGAGTGAAATTTTACATATGATTTTACCTATACTTTTAAGTAAGACAAAGCTTCTTCCCATTTATGTTGTGGGAATAGGTCTTAAAGAGGAACAGGATGATATAATACGAAATGACGGCTTCCCCGCTTATCAGATTTTATATTGCAGTGAAGGGAGCGGAACATTTTCCGCCGGCGGTCACGAATATAAAATCGAAAAAGGTGACGCGTTTTTCTTTCGCCCGAATGTTCCGCACGAATATCACCCGCTGACCCGTCCGTGGAAAACAAAGTGGATAGCCTATGACGGAAGTTCCGCGGACAAAATCGCCGACTATCTCGGCCTTGGCGAAACGGCGGTGTTTTCGCTTCACGATGTTCAGGATTTTGACGTTCTGACCGACTCACTTTCGGATATGTTTTGGTGTGACGACCCCGACAAAGAAATCAAGACCTCTTGTATGATGTACAAGATTATGATTAAGGTGGGCGAATGTTTCAACAATGCCCCTCAGGTCGGAGGAATGACTCAAAACGAAAAATATGAAAAAGTCAGTCCCGTTATTGAGCTTATGAAGACTAAATACAGCGAGGATTTAAGCCTTGACTATATGGCCGAATCGATAGGTGTCACCTCAAATCACCTCTGTCGGCTTTTTAATCAGGTCTATGATACCACCCCGCTTAAATATCTGACGCATCTGCGTCTTAATATGGCTAAATATTATCTTTGCACACATAAAAATATCAAGGTTAAAGAAATAGCCTCAAAGGTCGGCTTTCATGACGCAAGCTATTTCTGTGCGGTATTTAAAAAAGCCGAGGGTATGACCCCCGATGAATTCAGAAAAATTAACGCATTTTAGAAAGAAAGGCTGTTTAAAAAGTCAATTGACTTTTTAAACAGCCTTTGCTTTTCCAAGGGGATAGGAAAAAAACTTTGGAATCAACAAACCGAGCCAAAACTTTAGTTTTGGGATACCCGAAGGCGTACATAGGTACGCCGAGAGGCGAAGTTTGCTGATAGCAAGAAAAGGATTAATTCTATGAAAAATCAATTTTTTTGATTTTTCTACCTCAACCAAATCAAACTGCAACATTTGTATTTTCTGTAGTATATGATTATCGCTCCGTTTCTTGTGCTCCGGAGTTTTTTAACATCCCCTTTTTATTTCTTTAAATATTTGGTCATTACCTTTTTTGCTATCGGTGCCGCGCTTGCGCCGCCCGAACGTCCGTCGTTTTCAAGCAGAACCGCCACGGATATCGTTGGCTTTTCCGCAGGGGCGTATCCCACAAACCACGCGTGGTCCTTCTCGTTTTCATTCTCTGCCGTTCCGGTCTTACCGGCAACAGTTATACCCGAAATCGCCGCACTTCTGCCTGTTCCTTCCTTCACAACGTCAATCATAAGTCCGTTCATATAGGACGCACATTCAGCGCTCATCGGCTGACAGAACACTGTAGGCTTCGTGGTGCTGAGCGTAAGCCCCGATGAAGTCGTTATTGTGTTTACCAGATACGGCTTCATCATCTTTCCGTTATTGGCAACCGCCGCCCCGAGCATCGCCACGTGAAGCGGTGTCATAAGAAGCTGTCCCTGACCGATCGAAACAAGCGCCGCATCTTCGTTTGTCATCTTTTTATAGTCTATACGGCTTTTTGACACGGGAATATCCGTATCAATATCCTTGTTTACACCAAAAGCCTCTGCCGCGTCCTTTACATTCTGTGCTCCGAGTTCATATCCGAGTGTACAAAAAGCAAAGTTACTCGAAACCTCAAATGCTTTTCTGACGTTTATTGTGCCATAGCTCTCACCGCCATAGTTGCTGACTTTCAGTCCCCCCTGCTTAAATACTCCGTTATCCTCAAACGTTTTATCGGAATATCCCGCGTTGTACGCCGTTGCCGCGGTAACAATCTTATAGGTTGAACCCGGCGGATACAATCCTCCGGTTGCCCGTGCGAGAAGCGGCGAATCTTCCCTTTCAACTATATACTTCCAATTTTTTTCTATTGCATCGGTGGATGGGTCAAAGTCCGGATAACTCACCATAGCAAGAATCTTCCCCGTTTCGGGTTCTATAGCAACAATCGCGCCGCGCCTTCCGTCAAGCTGTTTATATGCGTATTCCTGGAGGTCATTGTCAATCGTTAAATTCAAATCATATCCCGAGCGCAGCTCATTAAAGGTGATATTTATATCGCCATGACCCAAAAGCTGTTTATCGTATTTCATTTCAAGCTGGCTCTTTCCGTACACTCTTGAATAATAGCCTATTATGTGACTGTAAAGATGGCCCTTAGGATAAGACCTCGTGCGGCTGTCACCGTCAATAATTGTCTCAGCAAGAACCTCGCCGTCTCTGTCATAGATGCTTCCGCGTTTGACAAAACGCTCATCCTCCCACTGACGCTTATTATACGGGTTTGACGCAACCTTCTCGGCGCTGAACATATTAAAATACAGGAGGTACGAAACCAGCGCCAGAAACATTATCGAGACAACAACCAAAACACGAATTATTTTTTTGTTATTCTGCATCGTCGCTCACCTCTCGCATATGCTTAGTTCCGCTATCCTCGTCCCGGCTTCTGCCGCGCTCGTCCTTCGCAGAAACCGCTTGAATTATCCCGAGTGAGCCAAGACTGACCACTATTGATGTTCCGCCGTAGCTGACAAACGGCAGGGTGATTCCCGTCAGAGGAATCATCTTTGTAACGCCGCCCACAATGATGAACGTCTGCATGGCAAACATTATCGTAAGCCCAAAGGTCAGCGCCTTGTCAAACGGGTCTTTTGTACTTATCGCTATTTTAAAACACCGGTATGAAATCAAAAAGAATAGGATAATTATTGCCGCACCGCCGAAGACACCCATTTCCTCGCATACCGCCGCAAATATAAAGTCGGTCTGAACCTCGGGAATATAGGTGGGCGAGCCGTTTCCTATTCCCCTTCCGAAATATCCGCCCGACGCAATCGCAAAAAGCGACTGTGTAATCTGATAGCCTGTGTTTGAAATATCCGCCCAGGGATTCAGCCATGTATTAACTCTGACCTGAATATGGTGAAGGAATTTATAGCCGAGTATGGCCGTGATTGACGCCGAAGCGACATTAAAAAGCAGGAACTTATAATCCTCGTCATACACATAAATCATAAAGATATAAATAGAGAAGAGAACCAAAATTGTTCCCCAGTCACGCTGAAGCACCAAAAATCCGATAAACATATAGGTCACCAAAAGCGTAATAAGTTTAGGCTTTATTTTACCTATCGGCTTTGTCCATGCCTTTGAAAAATAGCACGACAAAAACATAACATACAGGATTTTGGTAACCTCAGACGGCTGAAAGGCAAAGCTCCCTATGTTCAGCCAGTTTTTCGAGCCATTTATGCGCGTGCCGAATACAAGAGTTGTCACGAATAAAAGCGTTCCGACAGCGGCATACACATACCAAAGTCTATCCCATTTGGGAAAGTTATAATAAACCGCGTATGCAATAAAGAAGGCCGCTATCCCGACCGCAACCCAGACAATCTGTTTTACCCCGTACTTGGCTATATCGATTCTGCAAAGCAGGATGACTCCCATAGTAATCAGCATGCACGCCATAGGAACAATAAATTTATCGCCCATTCTGCATAATATTATTATGGAATACATCAGAATAAACAAACCCAATAAGCCGCCGCCGATATAGATGATATTTATGTTATAGCCTCCCCCGACGTATAGAAGTCCGAAGCCGAGCAGATTCATTAATATAAGAAGGAAGGCGGGACGCTTATAATTCTGTCCTTTGATTTTTGACATAAGCCCAAATCCTTTCTGTAAGAAGCCGTGTTTTCTCTTGTGTTATACAGAGTAAAAGCCACGATACTAAAGTTCAAAAACAAAGTTCAAGCCGCCGAAGGATATTACATCCTCAGGGTCAAGTATAACAACATCACGGATACGCTGACCGTTGACGGTTGTTCCGTTACGGCTTCCTAAATCTTCAAGGTACCATTCGCCGTTTTCAAACCATATCCTTGCGTGCTTTGCCGAAATATATTCCTCACCTATTACAATATCACAATTTCGGCTTCTTCCGATAACCGCATCGCCGTATATAGTGTAACGGTTTTTAATCGGCACAGTCAGCGGAACCTTAGACTTAACCGGCTTCAAACTGGCGCACGCCGCATCTTCTACATTGTTTGTTTCAAACCTGCTCATTTTCTTCACGTCAAGATAAATCAAGCGTATTACCGAAAATATAAAAAGATATATTATAAAGGTAAAAACATAACTCAGTATCGATGACAGAAAATTATAAAAAGTCATGTCCGAGGTTCACTTCCCATCCTTAATAATTAACTTAAACGATAAGTCCTTCATATGGATATTATACCCACATTTTTTAATTTAGTCAATCCTCATTTTTGGCCTCTTTGAGCGCCTTTGCGAGCTGATCCGGACATGAGGTTCCCCTGCCGTTACAGTTCACCCCGCTTAAAAGCGAAATGACCTTGTCAACATCCATTCCCTCAACGAGCCTTGATACGCCTTGAGTGTTTCCGTTGCATCCTCCGCCGAACACAACATTGTGTACCTTATTGTCATCAATGTCAAAATTAATGGTTCTTGCGCAGGTCCCCTGCGTCTTATATGAATAACTTTTCATAATTAAATTCCTTTCTGCCTGTTAAATTTCATATGAACGGGAAGTCCGTCCTTGATAATAGGCGTGACCTCACCCATTATTAAGGGCCTGCAATATTTTATGAAATCCTCGCCGACCCCTGTTCCGTCATTTATAATCCATTCCCGGGGGATTGTCTTTTCCACGTTGGCAATCATATTTATATCCGCTGTTTCAATTTCATACTCATATGGAATATCCGACGTGCGTTTTATGACCGCCATCTCTGCCGTCTTGCCGTCAAACGCCGCGCGGACAGCCTCTGCGCCCGCGGCAAAGGACTCGTCTAAATCCTGTTTTGAAGCAAAATGCGCCGCACTTCTCTGAAGTGTGTTTATCTCAATTCCTCTTGCTTTAACGCCGAGAGCCTTTCCCAGGTACTGTGCAAGGAATTGACCCGTTCCGCTCATTATCTTATGTCCGAATGCGTCAAGTCCGGCGTGAACCGAACCTGTTGTGACTATATAGTTGCCGTTTTTATCGCGAAGCGCCTCAGACACTGCGATAACCACAGTATTCTTCTTATCAAGAAGACCCTTTACCGTCTCTGCACACTTCTCTAATTCAAATGGACATTCGGGAAGGTATATCAAATCCACGCCGGCACAGTCATCCCCCTTAGCAAGTGCTGCCGACGCTGTCAGCCAGCCGGCGTTCCTACCCATAATCTCAATAACGGTAATCGATTTTATATCATATACCGAGCTGTCACAGATAATCTCTTTAACCGATGTGGCAATATACTTAGCCGCGCTTCCGAACCCGGGCGTATGATCGGTTACCGCCAAATCATTGTCCACCGTTTTCGGTGCGCCCATAAATCGAATCGGACTCTTTATGCTCTCGGCATATGCCGAAAGCTTGGCTATTGTATCCATCGAATCGTTGCCGCCGATATAGATAAAACAAGCAATTTCAAGCTTTTTGAAAATATCGAAAAGTTTTTTGTATGTTTCGGGCTCGGCGGAATATTCGGGAAGTTTATAGCGACAGCTTCCGAGTGCCGCCGACGGTGTCTGAACAAGAATTGATATGTCATTATCGCCGTTTATATAATCATCCATATCGATATAATTTCCGTCAAGCAGACCCCTTACGCCGCCCAACATTCCATATACTTTATCAGCTGACTGTTCCTTCGCCTCAGCGTATGCCCCGGCAAGCGTCGCGTTAATTGCTGCGGTCGGCCCGCCCGACTGTCCGATAATTACGTTATTCATTTATTTGTGTACCTCTTTCGTATAATATTAAGTAAAAGACAAAATGCTGCTGCAAGGTGCATTTTCTGCACCTTGCGGCAGCATTAAAGCAGTTCTTTAGCCGATACTGCCTACACTTTCTTCATCAAAGCTGATCTCATCGTCGCTTCCGCCATAGGTCGGATAAACCTCAATATTTTTATACTGGCTGACACCTGTTCCGGCAGGAATTAGCTTACCTATAATAACATTCTCTTTAAGACCGATCAGCGGGTCCTTCTTACCCTTGATGGCTGCATCAGTCAAGACACGGGTTGTCTCCTGGAAGGATGCAGCGGAAAGGAATGACTCAGTGGCAAGAGCCGCCTTGGTAATACCCATAAGCTGAATTGAGAACTCAGCCGGCTCTTTTCCCTCTTCAATCATCTTGTTATTAATATCCTCAAGCTCATAAATGCTGATAAGCGAACCGGTAAGCAAGCCTGTGTCACCCGCAGTTTCAACCTTAACCTTATGCATCATTTGACGAACGATAACCTCAATGTGCTTATCGTTAATATCAACACCCTGTAGTCTGTAAACACGCTGTACTTCCTGGATAAAGTAGTTCTGTACAGCAGTCGCACCCAAAATGGCAAGTATATCGTGAGGATTGAGCGAACCTTCTGTAAGCGGATCGCCGGCTTTGATTTCCTGTTCATCGCGAACCTTGATTCTTGCACCGAACGGAATCATATATGTTGCCGACTCACCTGTTTCTTCATTCATAACAATGATTTCGCGCTTATTGGCAACCTCGGTAATACGAACCTTACCGGTAATCTCAGAGATAATAGCGACACCCTTAGGACGTCTTGCTTCAAACAACTCTTCGACACGGGGAAGACCCTGTGTAATATCGTCACCCGCGACACCGCCGGCATGGAAGGTACGCATCGTAAGCTGAGTACCCGGCTCACCGATAGACTGTGCGGCGATAATGCCGACTGCTTCGCCGACATTAACCGGAGTTCCGTTAGAAAGGTTGTGGCCATAGCACTTAGCGCAAACGCCGACCTTACTGCGGCACTTAACAACCGAACGGATTTTAACCTCTTTAATACCTGCGTCAACAATCGCCTTAGCCGTTGCCGCGTTAATCATTTCATTTTCTGCTATAATAAGCTCGCCCGTCTGAGGATTAACAATATCCTCAGTTGTGGTTCTGCCTTCAAGACGGTCGATAAGCGGCTCGATAATTTCGTTACCGTCACGAATATCCGAAACAACAATACCGTCTCTTGTTCCGCAATCCTCCTCGCGGACGATGACGTCCTGAGATACGTCAACCAGACGACGGGTAAGATAACCCGAGTCGGCTGTACGGAGTGCGGTATCGGTAAGACCCTTACGTGCACCGTGAGTTGAGATAAAGTACTCAAGCACGGTAAGACCTTCACGGAAGTTTGAACGAATAGGAATCTCGATTGTACGTCCTGATGTATCGGCCATAAGTCCGCGCATTGCGGCAAGCTGACGCATCTGGTTTACACTGCCTCGAGCACCCGAGTTAGCCATCATATAAATAGGATTGAGCTGTCTCAGGTTATCCATCATCGCATCCGTTACCTGATTTGAGGTCTCACTCCATATTGCGATAATATGGCGGTGACGCTCTTCATCGGTAAGAAGACCTCTTCGATAGTTCCTCATTACCTTATCTACACGTTCCTCGGCTGCCGCAAGAAGCTTCTGCTTTGCTTCAGGAATCTGCATATCGTCTACGCAGACCGTGATAGCGCCGAGAGTCGAATATTTATAACCCATCGCCTTGATGTTATCAAGGAGGGTTGCTGTTTCTGTGATTCCGTGCTTTTTAATTGACGCATTGATAATCTTTCCGAGTAATTTCTTGTCAACACCCGGCTCAACATTATCATTGATTGCTTCTTTAACCGGAGGCTTTTTCAGCACATTATCGCCGATTTCAAGGTCAAGCAGATGCTCTGACTCGCTTCTGTCAACAAAGCCCAAATCCTGAGGTATCTTCTCGTTGAATATAAGTCTGCCGACTGTTGCGTCAATCATACCGGTAACCTCTTTGTCACCGATTTTGCGGGTTATGCGAACCTTTATCGGTGCATGAAGTCCAACAGCACCGTTATTATATGCCAAAACAGCTTCGTTTTGATCAGAGAAAACCTTGCCCGTTCCGATTTCGGTATCGTCTTTAAGTGTCAGATAATAGCTTCCCAGTACCATATCCTGTGTAGGAACGGTAACAGGCTTACCATCCTGAGGCTTAATAAGGTTATTTGCAGAAAGCATGAGGAATCTCGCCTCTGCCTGAGCCTCGGTTGAAAGCGGAAGGTGAACTGCCATCTGGTCACCGTCGAAGTCCGCGTTAAACGCAGTACATACAAGCGGATGAAGCTTAAGCGCCTTACCCTCTACCAAAACCGGCTCAAACGCCTGAATGCCCAGTCTGTGCAGAGTAGGAGCACGGTTCAGAAGAACCGGATGTTCTGATATTACATCCTCGAGAACATCCCATACTTCAGGGCGAACACGCTCTACCATACGCTTTGCAGACTTAATGTTATGCGCGAAGCCGCCATCAACAAGCTTTTTCATAACAAAAGGCTTAAAAAGCTCAAGTGCCATCTTTTTAGGAAGTCCGCACTGATAAATCTTAAGTTCAGGTCCTACAACGATAACCGAACGACCTGAATAGTCAACACGCTTACCCAAAAGGTTCTGACGGAAACGTCCTTGCTTACCTTTGAGCATATCCGAAAGAGATTTAAGCGGTCTGTTTCCGGGTCCGGTTACAGGTCTGCCGCGGCGGCCGTTATCAATAAGCGCATCGACAGCCTCCTGAAGCATACGCTTCTCGTTTCTTACTATAATTTCAGGAGCGTCTAAATCAAGCAGACGCTTCAGTCTGTTGTTTCTGTTAATAACCCTGCGGTACAGGTCGTTTAAGTCAGAGGTTGCGAAGCGGCCTCCGTCAAGCTGTACCATAGGTCTGATTTCGGGCGGGATAACAGGGATGACAGTTAAAATCATCCACTCAGGCTTATTCCCCGAATGGCGAAAAGCCTCAACCACCTCAAGACGACGTACCGTACGAATCTTTTTCTGTCCCTTTGCTCCGTCAAGGTCAGCCCGAAGTTCTTCATATAGCTGGTCAAGGTCAATCATCTGAAGCATTTCGAGAATTGCTTCAGCACCCATACCCGCACGGAACATATCTCCATATTTTTCATAATATTCTCTATATTCTTTTTCAGATAAAATCTGATTTTTTTCAAGCGAGGTTTTGCCCGGGTCGATAACGACATATGCCGCAAAGTACAAAACCTTTTCAAGGGCCCTCGGTGACATATCGAGTATAAGACCGAGACGGCTCGGTATTCCCTTAAAATACCAGATGTGCGATACCGGTACCGCAAGTTCAATGTGACCCATACGTTCACGGCGAACTTTAGATCTGGTAACCTCAACACCACAGCGGTCACAGACTACGCCCTTATAGCGAACTCTTTTGTACTTACCGCAGTGACATTCCCAGTCCTTCTGCGGGCCGAATATACGCTCGCAGAAAAGACCGTCCTTTTCAGGTTTTAATGTTCTGTAATTTATGGTTTCAGGTTTTTTAACCTCGCCTCGTGACCACTCGCGGATTTTCTCCGGCGAAGCAAGTCCGATTTGAATGGCATCAAAATTCTGATACTCGCTCATATTGATCTACCTTTCCGGCTCACAAATTCACACCGCCGTCTGCCGTGAGCTTGACAAACAGCCTCTATATTTTTATTAGTATAAATCCTCATCGTCGCCGCTGTAGCTCTCGTCCTCAGCAATCTGGTCGAGCGATTCCAAGCCATCAGCGTCAAGATAGTCAACGTCACCTTCAGAATCAGGGTATGTGTCATCACTGCCCAATATATCATCCAGCTCATCATCGTCATCGTCCTCGTTGTCATCATCGGGAATAATATCATCAATATCGGGATCATCCGAGAAATCGTGTTCGTTCACAGGCTCATCGTCATCATCCTCTATTCCCGAAATGCTTACAGGTAAATCTGTATCGTCATCATCAAGCGACTCTCTCAATATAATCTCATTGTTATCCTTATCAAGAACCTTCATATCCAGCGCAAGGCTCTGTAATTCTTTGATAAGAACCTTAAATGATTCAGGAACGCCCGGTTCGGGAACATTATCACCCTTTACGATAGATTCATAGGTCTTAACACGGCCGACAACATCATCGGATTTAACAGTCAGGATTTCCTGAAGGGTATAAGCCGCGCCATACGCTTCAAGCGCCCAAACTTCCATCTCGCCGAAACGCTGTCCGCCGAACTGTGCCTTACCGCCGAGCGGCTGTTGAGTAACAAGTGAGTAAGGACCTGTCGAACGAGCATGAATCTTATCGTCTACAAGATGGGCAAGCTTGAGGTAATGCATATATCCGACGGTTACGGGGTTGTCAAATGGTTCACCTGTACGTCCGTCATAAAGGATTGTCTTACCTGTTTTATCATAACCCGCCTTTTCTAAGGCTTCTACTATATCTTCCTCGGTTGCGCCGTCAAACACCGGTGTTGCAATCTTCCAGCCGAGAGCCTTCGCCGCATAGCCGAGATGAACCTCAAGCACCTGACCGATGTTCATACGCGAAGGTACGCCCAACGGGTTAAGTACAATCTGAAGAGGTGTTCCGTCCGGAAGGAACGGCATATCTTCCTCAGGCAATATACGGGAAACAACACCCTTGTTACCGTGACGGCCCGCCATTTTATCACCGACAGAGATTTTTCTCTTCTGAGCGATATAACAGCGAACAACCTGAGTTACACCGGGGGGGAGCTCATCGCCGTTTGCTCTTGTAAATACCTTAACATCTACTATTATACCATATTCACCGTGAGGAACACGAAGCGAGGTATCACGCACTTCACGCGCCTTTTCGCCGAAGATTGCTCTAAGAAGTCTCTCTTCTGCGGTAAGCTCAGTCTCACCCTTCGGCGTAACCTTACCTACCAGAATGTCGCCGCTTTCAACTTCTGCACCGACACGGATAATACCTCTCTCATCAAGGTCGCGGAGCGCGTCGTCACCGACGTTTGGTATATCTCTTGTTATTTCTTCGGGCCCAAGCTTTGTTTCCCTTGCTTCGAGCTCATATTCTTCTATATGAATTGATGTAAACACATCTTCTTTAACAAGCTTTTCGTTTATAAGAACAGCATCCTCATAATTGTAACCTTCCCATGTCATAAAGCCGATAAGAATGTTACGGCCAAGGCCTATTTCACCGTTCTTGGTAGAGGGACCGTCAGCGATTATGTCGCCCTTTTCGACCCTTTCGCCCGCTTCAACAATCGGCCGCTGATTTACACAGGTTCCCTGGTTTGAACGCGTGAATTTAACAAGCTTGTACTTATCTGTTTCGTGGTTATCGTTTTTGATAACTATTTCGGTTGCCGAAACCTTTTCAACAACACCCGATTCTTTAGCGAGAATACATACGCCGGAATCGCGGGCCGCCTTATATTCCATACCTGTTCCTACAATCGGAGATTCCGGCATAAGAAGCGGAACCGCCTGACGCTGCATGTTAGAACCCATCAGGGCACGGTTAGCATCATCGTTTTCAAGGAACGGAATCATCGCCGTTGCGATTGAGATAACCTGTCTCGGCGATACATCCATATAATCCACTCTGTTCGGCGGAACTTCGATAAATTCATCCTTATATCTTGTAACAACCTTTTTGTTTACAAATTTGTCATTCTCGTCGAGGGGCTCGGTTGCCTGTGCAACATAAAAGCCTTCTTCAACATCGGCGGTCATGTATATTACATCTTTTGTAACAATGCCGCTTTCCTTATCTACTTTGCGGTACGGAGTTTCGATAAACCCGTATTCGTTTACCTTAGCAAATCCGCTGAGCGAGTTGATAAGACCGATGTTAGGTCCTTCAGGCGTCTCGATCGGGCACATACGTCCGTAATGAGAATGGTGAACGTCACGAACCTCAAAGCCGGCACGTTCACGCGAAAGACCGCCGGGACCCAATGCAGAAAGTCTTCTCTTGTGAGTAAGCTCACCAAGAGGGTTAATCTGATCCATAAACTGTGACAGCTGTGATGAACCGAAGAATTCCTTAATCGATGACGTTACCGGACGGATGTTTATAAGATTCTGCGGCGTAACCGCATCTAAGTCCTGAGTTGTCATGCGCTCGCGCACGGCACGTTCCATACGCGAAAGACCGATACGGAACTGATTCTGTAAAAGCTCACCCACGCTGCGGATACGGCGGTTACCCAAATGGTCGATGTCATCAACGTCCCCGACCCCCGCCGCGAGATTTCCCACATATGAGATAGATGCGATTATGTCATCTATCAATATATGTCTGGGGATAAGCTCGTCACGTCTGTCATAGAGAGCCTGTTTAAATTCTTCGGAATTCATATCCGGATACTGTTCGAGAATTTCTTTAAGAACAATACCGCGAACTCTCTCATAAATTCCATACTTGCGGAGGTCATAATCCACATAATCGTGAAGGTCGACCATTCCGTTTGAGATTACCTTTGTTTTCTGACCGTCAATATCAAGCACAATGTCGTTTATCTGCGCCTTTTCAAGTGCGTGTGCAATCTCTTTTGTGATTACGTCGCCTTCGGCCACGATAACCTCACCGGTCTCGGGGTCTGCAACAGTCTGACCCGATGTAAAGCCGCAAATACGATTAGCCAGTCTAAGCTTTTTGTTAAACTTATATCTGCCGACCCTTGCGAGATCATAGCGTCTTGGATCAAAGAAAAGGTTCGTAATAAGCGACTGAGCGCTCTCTACCGTAGGCGGCTCACCCGGACGAAGCTTTCTGTATATCTCAAGCAGGCCTTCCTCGGTGTTGGTGGTTGTATCCTTCTCCATTGTAGCAAGAAGACGTGCATCTTCACCGAATAAGTCATTAATCTGTGCATCTGTTCCGAAGCCCAAAGCTCTTATAAGAACAGTCACCGGCATTTTCCTGTTTCTGTCGATACGAACATAGAATATATCGTTACTGTCCGTTTCGTATTCAAGCCATGCACCTCTGCTCGGAATAACCTGTGATGAAAACAGTTTCTTTCCTAACTTATCAAATTCTTGCGAATAATAAGCGCTTGGCGCACGAACAAGCTGAGACACGATAACACGCTCAGCACCGTTTATAATAAATGTACCGGACGGCGTCATCAGCGGGAAGTCGCCCATAAAGATTTCCTGCTCTTTGATTTCACCCGATTCCTTGTTGATAAGACGAACCTTTACGCGAAGGGGAGCGGCATATGTTGCATCTCTCTCCTTACACTCTTCAATATCGTACTTCGGCTCTTTGTCAAGCCGATAGTCAATAAAATCCAAAACAAGATTCCCGTTATAGTCCGTAATAGGCGATACGTCATGAAAAACCTCTTTGAGGCCCTCGTCCAAGAACCATTTGTACGAGTTTATCTGAATTTCAATCAGATTGGGCATCTCCAGAACCTCGTTGATTTTTCCGTAACTCATACGAGTATTCTTGCCCAGTTTCACAGGATGTACCATAAAACCGCTCACCTCATTAAAAAAATTTCTGAAAGATGTGAAAAATTATCGTATTATTTTCGCTGAAACACAGAATTTTCGCTTATGCCCCACAAAATTTCGTCAGGCACTTGATAATTATCAATTAATATGCTATAATAACTCCGGTTACAAGCCCAAAATATGTTGCTTTAAGCTGTTCAAAAAAGCAAATACGCAAACTTTCGCACTATAAACAGATAAGTATTATAACATTAAAATTTTAAATTGTCAAGAGGTTTTAAGAGAAAATATACATAAATTCCTACATAAATTAATATAATTATTCGTCTTTGGAGGACTGACATATTATGACTAACTTAAATTCTAACTTAAATCGCTTAAAAAGGCCGGCCATTCGCGGGTTGAAGACCGTTTTTTCAATTATTGTTGCGGCGGCGCTTCTCCCCCAGGCTGTTTTTGCCGATGTTCTCGGCACGCACATATCTTCAGAGAGTTCAAAGATTGCACCCGAAACCGTGTATACAAAAAATGTGTTTGATGATTCATCGGTCGGTAAGCAGACCGAAAATTACGTTGAATATAAGCCTAACGCTGTGGTTCATCCCGCGGTTACAAACGGCTGGTCGGCATACGGTAAGCGTACAGTTAGTCAAGCGGCTGAGATTTTAAAGCAACAGGGTCATAACCCTGCGATGGGTATGAATGCCGATTTTTTCTCGTTTCAGACCGGTGTTCCTATGAGCAACACTCTGATAGACGGAAGAATATACACCGCCGATTCGTCATGGATGCCCGGAATCGGCTTTCGCAGTGACGGCACAGCGTTTACGGCGACGTTTCCTATAAATACTATGGCCACTCTTGATGACGGCTCGTCATTTAAGATTGAATGTATAAACAAATACCGTCAGCCTTATGCTCTGTATCTCTTCAACAGCGACTTCGGAGACAGCACTCACTCCCCCGATAAGGGAACGGATATAGTCCTCGGAAGTGTGTCGGGTTCTTTCAGAATCGGCGGCGAGGTAACCGCGGTGGTCGAAAGCATCACGCAAAACGACGGCTCTGTTTCGATTCCTGAAGGAAAGCTTGTATTGAGCGTAGCTGACAGCGGCTCTGATGAACTCAAGAGCAGACTCTCGAACTTAGCGGTCGGCAAGACTGTAACCATATCAACTTCCGCGGCGGCAGAGGAAGAACTTTGGAAAAGCGCGAATTATGCAATAGGCGCCCTCGGGGGCAAGCTCATCACCAACGGTCAGCTCGATTATGAGGACGAAGCCGCTGCCCCGCGAAGCGCCGTTGGCATTAAGGCGAACGGAAACATCATCTTTTATACATTGGACGGAAGACAATCCGGCTATAGCTACGGTGCGAGAAAGTCTACCATTGCCAAGCGCCTTCTTGAGCTCGGCTGCGTCGAGG
>CAJKNM010000027.1 GCA_905201285.1 uncultured Eubacteriales bacterium
CGGCCACCGCGGTGCCAACCAGCCCGTCACCAGCCCGGCCAAGCAGCGCACCTTTATCACCAGCCAGAACCACGGCTACGCCGTTATGGCGGACACCCTGCCCGAATCCGTCGGCCAGATGAGCTACTTCAACGCCAACGACGGCACCTGCGAGGGTGTCGACTACTTGAAATGGAACTGCTTCACCGTGCAGTTCCACCCCGAGGCCAACGGCGGCCCCAAGGACACCGAATTTCTGTTTGACCAGTTCGTCAGCCGTATGCTGGCCGCGAAAGGAGTAATCAACAATGCCTAAAGACCCGCGTATCAAAAAGGTACTGGTCATCGGCTCCGGCCCCATCATCATCGGTCAGGCGGCAGAGTTTGACTATTCGGGAACACAAGCCTGTCAGGGCTTGCGCGAGGAGGGCGTTGAGGTTGTGCTGGTAAACAGCAATCCCGCAACAATAATGACAGATGCACAAACGGCAGACCGCACATATATAGAGCCGCTTACGGTTCAGACGCTTGAAAATGTAATAGCGAAGGAACGTCCCGACAGCCTTATAGCGGGTATGGGCGGTCAGACAGGCCTTAACCTCTCGTGTGAGTTATATGATAAAGGTATTCTTGATAAATATAACGTCAGAGTTATAGGAACGTCTATAGAGTCTATTAAAGAGGGCGAGGACAGAGAAAGCTTTAAGGAGCTGATGGAGAGAACGAATCAGCCGATGATTCGCGGCGAAATCGTGAACACAGTTGAGGGTGCGTTGAAATTTGCGAAGGAAATCGGGTATCCGGTAATCGTTCGCCCTGCTTACACATTGGGCGGAACAGGCGGCGGCATCGCCGAGGACGAGGGCGAACTCGGTGAGATTGCCGCGCAGGGAATCCACCTGTCGCGTGTCGGCCAGGTTCTCATTGAGAAGTGTATAAGAGGCTGGAAGGAAATCGAGTTTGAGGTTATCCGAGACGGTGACGGAAACTGTATCACGGTCTGCAGTATGGAGAACGTTGACCCTGTCGGAGTTCACACGGGTGACAGTATAGTTGTTGCGCCCGCTCAGACGCTGGCCGACAAGGAGTATCAGATGCTTCGTACGGCGGCGATTGACATAATTAATTCAATCGAGATAAAGGGCGGCTGCAATGTTCAGTTTGCGCTTAACCCCAACAGCTTTGAATATGCAGTCATCGAGATTAATCCGAGGGTTAGCCGTTCATCGGCGCTTGCGTCAAAGGCGACGGGTTATCCGATTGCGAAAATTGCAGCGAAGATTGCGCTTGGCTATCGTCTTGACGAAATTAAGAACGCTGTTACGGGAAAGACCTATGCTTGCTTTGAGCCTGCGCTTGACTATTGCGTAATAAAAATCCCAAAATGGCCGTTCGATAAGTTCTATGGCGCGAAACGTACCCTCGGAACAAAGATGATGGCGACGGGCGAGGTTATGGCGATAGGCAACAGCTTTGAAGCGGCTTTGCTTAAGGGTGTACGCTCACTTGAAATAAAACAGTTTACGTTAGAGCGCGAGGCGGCAAAGGAAAAATCATCAGAGGTTCTGAGAGGCAGAATTAAGACCCCGGATGACGAGCGTTTGTTTGAACTCGCTGAGCTTATCCGCCGCGATTACAGAATAGAAAAAATCTCACAGATTACCGGTATGGATCCGTTCTTCCTTAAAAAGATTAAGAATATCGTTGATATGGAAGAAGAACTTAAGGAATATAGACTGGACACTCTGACTCCTGAGCTTATGAGAAAATATAAGATTATGGGTTTTGCCGATCAAGGGATTGCACAGCTTATCGGCTGTACTGCGGCAGAGGTCAGAAAGTACAGGGAAAGTCACGGAATCCTTCCGGTTTATAAGATGGTTGATACCTGCGCCGGTGAGTTTGAGGCGGTTTCGCCGTATTATTACTCGACCTATGACGAGTATAATGAAGCAGAGCCGTCGGACAAAAAGAAGGTTTTGGTTATTGGTTCCGGTCCTATTCGTATCGGACAGGGTATCGAGTTCGATTATTGCAGCGTTCACAGTATAGTCGCACTCAAAAAATTCGGAATCGAAACGATTATCATAAATAATAACCCCGAGACAGTCAGCACCGACTTTGACACATCGGACAAGCTGTATTTTGAACCGCTGACCGAGGAGGATGTACTCAGCATAATCGAGCTTGAAAAGCCGGACGGAGTTATTCTTCAGTTCGGCGGACAGACGGCGATTAAGCTGGCTAACTTCCTGGATGAAATGAATGTTCCGATTTTCGGAACGCGGCCGAAGCAGATTGACGAGGCGGAGGACAGAGAGAAGTTTGACGAATTGCTTGAGGAACTTGACATAAAACGCCCGAAGGGCAAGGCTGTCTGGACAACCGAAGAAGGTATAGCAGAAGCAGAGCGTCTCGGCTATCCGCTTCTTGTGCGTCCCTCATATGTTCTCGGCGGTCAGGGAATGGAAATTACTCATAATGAACAGGAGCTGACCATCTATCTTGAGGACGCATTCAAAAAGGATAAGGATAATCCTGTTCTGATAGACCGTTATTTAAACGGAAGGGAGCTTGAAGTTGACGCAATCTGTGACGGGACAGATGTGTTTATTCCCGGTATAATGGAGCATCTTGAACGTGCCGGCGTACACTCGGGCGACAGTATTTCGATTTATCCGCCGCAGAATGTTTCGGATGAAATGAAAAAGAAGATAATGGACGTGACGCGGCGTATATCCGTTGCGCTTAAGGTTATAGGAATGATAAACATTCAGTTTATCGAATTCCGCGGCGACCTCTATATTATTGAGGTAAATCCGCGTTCAAGCCGAACCGTTCCCTATATAACAAAGGTTACCGGTGTTCCGGTAATCGAGCTTGCAACAAGAGTGATGCTGGGTGAAAAGCTTGCGGATATGGGTTATGCCTCGGGAATCAACCCCGAACCCGAGATGGTTGCGGTTAAGGTTCCGATATTCTCAACTAAGAAGCTCCCTATGGTTGAGGTAAGCTTAGGCCCCGAAATGCGTTCGACCGGTGAAGTATTGGGTGTGGGAAGAAATTATCTTGAAGCACTCTATAAGGGATTTGTCGCGGCTGAATTTGATATACCGAGAGCGGGAAGCAATGTTCTTCTTACGGTTTGTGACCGTGATAAGGAGGCCTTCCTCCCGATTATAGAGAAGTTCGATAAGCTCGGTTGTAGATTTATCTCGACAACAGGAACAGCGAACTTCCTTGAAAAGCACGGCTACTCGGTTCAGAGAGCGAAGAAGATAAGTGAGGGCGTGCCGAACGTCCTTGACGTAATAAGAAGCGGAATGTGCGATTTGGTAATCGATATTCCTAAAAAGGGCAATGATAAGGAAAGCGACGGCTTTAAGATGCGCAGGACAGCGTCAGAGTGTTCGGTCAACATCTTAACATCTCAGGATACGGTTGCCGCACTCGCCGAGGTAATGGAACAGAAGTTTAATATAGCAGAGCTTGAGCCGATTGCGGTATCGGATATAAAATAGCTTTAAAAAGGGGCTGAAGTAAAACGATTTTTGAAATCGCTTTGCTTCAGTCCGTTTTCACAATAGCGCCCTATCCGGCAAAGTCTTCTTCAAATGAGGCGAGGGCCTGCTTGTCGGAGAGGATGATTCCCTCTTTGAGCTTTGTGAGTTCATCTGTTGAAATATCCTCGGCACGGACATCGATTGTGTACAGAAATTCTTCGTTTCCGTTTGAGCAGGCAAAGATTGAGATCCCCTTGCCGTTAAACCGTGCGAGATAATATTCACAGTCGGTGACATCATCTTCTGTGAGCGGTGCGGCGGTTTGGGCAGCCGCGGGTTCCTCGACAGGCAGAACGCTTGCGGCGGTTTTGGCGGCAGATGCTTTGTAAAGATATGTTACCGCGACATATGTTATAATTATTACGGCAATAAAAACACAGAAGCCTATCATAGTATTACGTATAAATTTTTTAGTCATTTTAGACATTCCCCCCATATATTGTGGTATAAATTGTTTTTGTAACACTAATTTAATATATTATTAACATATATTGGTCTTTTCATACGCGCGATTTTAGTTTATAATATAATAGATAAAATATAAATCAGTATACGCCAAAATTTAAAGGGGTTTATATATGAAGCATTATATTGGAAAGTTTATAAAAATATTTTTAATAACATTTATAGTTATAGCGGTGATAGGAGTGATTGCGTTCCTGGGTGCCGTATTTGGGTATTGGGGGAATGTTGATGACATTGACGTTGACAGCCTTACCTTAAATCAGAACTCGGTTATTGTCTATGATGACCCCAAAACCGGGAAGGAAGCTGAGCTTTATAAGGTTGATTCGACAGAGAATCGCGAGTGGGCGGATATTGGGGATATTCCCGAAAACCTTCAAAAGGCGATTATCTCTATAGAGGATGAACGTTTTATGGAGCATAAGGGATATGACCTTCCCAGAACCGCAAAGGCGATCTTTGTGTGGATAGGAAGAAAAATCACGGGTAACACCGGCGCAAGCCTGGGCGGAAGCACAATAACCCAACAGCTTATAAAAAATGTTACCGGAGATAATGACCAGACGCCGGCACGTAAGATAAAGGAAATTTCAAGAGCGGTTGCGCTTGAAAAACAGCTTGACAAGACACAGATACTCGAACTGTATCTTAACTGTATCTATCTGTCTCACGGCTGCAACGGTGTTCAAACCGCATCGAGAACCTACTTTAATAAGGATGTAAAAGATTTGGACCTCGCGGAATGTGCGGCAATAGCCGGAATAACACAGAACCCCTCTGCGTATGACCCGATAGATAATCCGGATAAGAATAAAGAACGTCAGACCGTTGTGCTGGGTAAAATGCTTGAGCTTGGCTATATATCAAAGGACGAATACGAGCAGGCAATAAACGAAAAGCTGAATATAACGGACAATTCAGCGAAAAACGGTAATGAAGATACGGTCAAGACTACCTCGTATTTTATAGACCAGGTTATAACGGATGTGCTCGACGATTTACAGGAGCTTGGGTATTCAAAGAGCCTTGCAAATAAAATTTTGTATTCGGGCGGCGTGAAAATAAAGGCGGCATATAACCCGGATATACAAAAAATAGTTGAAAATTATTATGAATCCGAGAAAAATTTTGCGGGTTCGGGGGCACAGTCGGCGATTACCGTGCTGGATGTTCAGACCGGACAGGTTGTGGGAATAGCTGGCGGAATAGGCAAGAAAACGGCAAGTCTGACGCTTAACCGCGCATCAAGCTCACCGAGACAGCCCGGTTCTACCATTAAACCTATTGCGGCATACCTGCCTGCGCTTGAAAACAAGGTTATCTATCCCGGGTCAACGTTTATGGACGAGAAGAAGTCATACGGGGGGTGGACTCCGCGAAACTATGACTTTAAATACCGCGGAAAGGTGGATGTAAGAACCGCACTTCGTACATCACTTAACACAACTCCGGTTGAGATTATAGACAAGCTCGGACCTCAGGTGAGTTATGATTTTCTGACCGAGAAGTTCGGACTTACCACACTCGTAAAGAGCCGCGATGTTGACGGAAAGACTTATACGGATGTCGGACTTTCACAGCTTGCTTTGGGCGGTCTGACGGACGGAGCAACAACACTTGAAATGGCAGCGGCGTATGCTTCGTTTGCAAACGGAGGCTTTTATTATAAGCCGTACACCTATACAGAGGTGACCGACAAGGACGGGAACGTAATTTTAAGCTCTGACCGAGCGGGAACATCAATAATGAAAGAGTCAAACGCCTATATTATGACCCAGCTTTTAAAGGAAGTTGTTGAAAGCGGAACAGGCCGCGGGGCGGCTGTTTCGGGTGTAAGCTATACCGCGGGCAAGACCGGTACAACATCGGATAATAAGGATCGTTGGTTTATTGGTTATACACCTTATTATGTTGCCGCTGTATGGTACGGTTATGACATCCCGAAAGAGATAAATCTCTCGTCGAATCCGTGTGTACCTGTTTTTAAAGGTATTATGGACAGCGCTCACAGGACGCTTAAAAATACAGATAGGACGCTTGCTCAACCGGATAGTGTCACAAAGATAAGCTATTGCACCTATACGGGAATGAGAGCAACATCAAGCTGCCCGTCATCGTACTATTACTGTGATAAGGATAGCCTGCCGGATTACTGTAACCTAAAGCATACCGGCGGAACGAGTGGCTCAGACGAGGTGCAGCAGAAAAAGCCGTCCTCCGGCAGTCAAAACGACAGTTCAAACAATGATGAGGATGACACGGAAGAATCAACAACAAGGAGAAACAACGGAACGTCCGCATCCGGTGGTAATACCGGGTCGGCTTCGGGAAGTCACAGCACAACGAGCGGCGGCTCTTCGGGCAGTTCTGGGGGGAAAAACGACACATCGGGTTCAGGTCATTCAAGCACCGGTTCTTCCGGCTCCGGAGGTCACAGCGGAAGCACAGGTACACCCTCGCTGACACAATAATGACGGCATATGACGGTAGAGGATTCTCTGCCGTCATTTAATGTGGGTCTTTACAACTTTTAAGTTTTGTGGTATATTAAAAATATTGCGGCTTTGAAAAAGCCTGTTTCGGAGGTAAAAAGTGAGTAAGTATGATAATTCAAGTATTTCATCGCTGAAGGGCGCAGACCGTGTCCGCAAGCGTCCGGCGGTTATATTCGGCTCTGACGGAATTGAAGGCTGTGAACATTCAATGTTCGAGATACTCTCAAATTCGATAGATGAGGCGAGAGAGGGTTATGGTAATACCATTACCATAACCCGTTATATAGACGGCTCTATCGAGGTTGACGATATGGGACGGGGAATCCCGGTTGAGTACAACGAGAGAGAGAAGCGCTATAACTGGGAGCTTGTATTCTGTGAGCTTTATGCCGGCGGAAAGTATAAGAATAATTCGGGCGGAAACTATGAGTATTCGCTGGGTCTGAACGGCCTTGGCGCTTGCGCAACACAGTATAGTTCTGAATATATGGATGTTGAGGTTCTGCGTGACGGCTGTAAGTTTAATTTGCACTTTGAAAACGGTGAGAATGTAGGCGGACTTCAAAAGACAGAGTTCCGCTATAAGCATACGGGTACAAAAATTCGGTGGAAGCCGGATTTAAAGGTTTTTACGGATATTAATATCCCGGTTGAGAATTACCGGAGCACGCTGAAGCGTCAGGCTGTTGTGAATTCGGGTATAAAGTTTATATTTAAAAACGAAGAGGAAAAAGGCAGGTTTGAATCACAGGAATTCTATTATGAAAACGGAATAGTCGATTATGTAAAGGAGTTGGCTGACGGAAAGGAATTGACCTCAATTCATTATATCGAGGCCGAACGCCGCGGCCGTGACCGTGCCGACCTTGAAGAATACAAGGTCAAAATGAGCTTTGCGTTTTGTTTCTGCAATGAGAATCACAGGCTCGAATATTATCATAATTCAAGCTTTCTTGAACACGGCGGTGCGCCGGATAAAGCGGTCAGAAATGCCTTTGTGTATGCGATTGACCAGTATCTTAAGCAGAACGGAAAGTATAATAAGAGCGAGAAGAAAATTCAGTTTGATGATGTTGCCGACAGCCTTCTTCTTGTCAGCAACTCTCTGTCAACAATGACGAGTTATGAAAACCAGACCAAAAAGGCAATCACAAATAAGTTTATTCAAGAATCTATGACTGAATTCCTGCGTGAACAGCTCGGGATATATTTTATTGAGAACAAGATGGACGCTGAAAAGCTCTGCGGACAGGTTCTTATAAATAAAAGAAGCCGCGAATCTGCCGAGAAAACGCGAATCAATGTTAAAAAGAAACTTGGCGGAAGTCTTGATATTACCAACCGCGTCAAGAAATTTGTTGATTGCCGAAGCCGTGACGCAAGCCGAAGAGAGGTATATATAGTGGAGGGTGATTCGGCATTGGGAGCGTGCAAGCTCGGCCGAGACGGCGAATTTCAGGCGATTATGCCGATTCGCGGAAAAATTTTGAATTGCCTTAAGGCCGAGTATGACAAGATATTTAAAAGTGATGTAATCGTTGACCTGATGAAGGTTTTGGGCTGCGGAGTGGAAATAACAACAAAGCACAATAAGGATTTGAATTCGTTCGACATAAATAATCTTCGCTGGAACAAGATTATAATCTGTACCGATGCCGATGTCGATGGTTATCAGATTCGCACGCTTGTGCTGACTATGATTTATCGGTTGACGCCGAGCTTGATTGATGAGGGCTATGTGTATATTGCGGAATCACCTCTGTATGAGATTTCTTATAAGGACAAGAGTTATTTTGCCTTTGACGAAAATGAAAAGGCGGAAATACTCAAAAAGCTTGAGGGCAAGCGTTATACAATTCAGCGAAGCAAGGGTCTCGGCGAGAACCAGCCCGATATGATGTGGGAGACGACAATGAACCCCGAAACGCGGCGTTTAATCAGAGTTATGCCGGACGATGTGGTTAAAACACAGCAGATGTTTGACCTGCTTCTCGGCGATAACCTTGCGGGAAGAAAGGAACATATCGCAAACTTCGGATATAACTTCCTGGATTTAACCGATGTTTCATAATAAAAGAACAAGGAGAAATTTTCAATGGCTAAGAAACCGATTATTGAAAATCAGATAATAACCGAGACTCTTGAGAGTAACTATATGCCATACGCGATGAGCGTTATAATCTCGCGTGCTATTCCCGAAATTGACGGTTTTAAGCCGTCGCACAGAAAGCTTCTTTATACGATGTATAAGATGGGGCTTCTCACGGGAAACCGCACAAAGTCGGCAAACGTTGTGGGTCAGACAATGAAGCTTAACCCCCACGGTGATCAGGCAATATATGAAACGATGGTTCGTCTTACCGAGGGTAATGCATCGTTGCTTGTGCCGCTGGTTGACTCAAAGGGTAACTTTGGTCGCCAGTACTCGCGCGATATGGCGTATGCCGCTTCGCGTTATACCGAGGTCAGGCTTTCAAAAATATGCTCTGAAATATTCAGGGATATGGATAAGAACACAATCGATTTTGTTGATAACTATGACGGAACGCTCAAAGAGCCGACTTTGCTCCCTACGACGTTTCCGAATATTCTTGCCAACCCGAACCAAGGTATAGCCGTCGGAATGGCGTCGAATATATGCAGCTTTAACCTGCGTGAGCTTTGCGAGGCGACAATCGCGGTGATGAAGGACGAAAACGCCGATTTGAGTGAGATTATGCCTGCGCCCGACTTCCCCGGAGGGGGCGAGCTTCTTCTTGACAAAGGCGAAATGAGTGAGATTTATAAGACAGGAAGAGGAAGCTTTAAGGTTCGGGCGAAATACAGATATGATAAGAAAAATAACTGTATCGAGATTTGTGAGATACCTTATACAGCGTCGGTTGAGGCTATAATAGAGAAAATCGTTGATTTGGTCAAGAGCGGAAAAATCCGTGAGATTTCGGACATCCGAGATGAAACCGACCTGCACGGTCTTAAACTGACAATTGATTTAAAGAGAAGCACCGACCCGGAAAAGCTTATGGCAAAGCTGTTTAAGTCAACACAGCTTGAGGATAGCTTCGGCTGTAACTTCAATATCCTTGTTGAAGGCTCACCTATGGTTTTGGGCGTAAATGACATACTCTGTGAATGGCTTCGCTTCCGCAGAAGCTGTGTTATAAGAGGAATGAAGTATGACATTGAAAAGAAGAGTGATAAGCTCAATCTTTTAGAGGGTCTTGAAAAAATTCTTTTGGACATTGACAAAGCGATAAAAATCGTGCGTGAGACCGAAGAGGATGCAATGGTTGTGCCGAACCTTATGGACGGCTTCGGAATCACTGAGGCTCAGGCAGAATTCGTGGCTGAGATTAAGCTGAGGAACTTAAACAAAGAATATATCTTAAAAAAGACGGCTGAAATAGAAACCTTGAAGGCCGAAATAGAGGACTTAAAGGCGGCTGTTTCGAGCAAGGCGAGAATCAACAAGATTATCGAGAAACAGCTCAAAGAGGTCAGCAATAAGTTCGGAAAGGACAGAAGGACAGCTATTGTTTCAGCAGAGGATGCAGTAATGGAAATCGAGCCGGAGGAGCTCGTGCCCGACTTTGCCGTAAAGCTGTTCAGAACGAAAGAGGGATATATAAAGAAGATTTCTCTTGTCGCCCTTCGCACAAGCGGCGAGCAGAAGCTCAAAGATGATGATGTTATGATTGAAGAGGTCGAGACAACCAACCGCGCGGAGGTAATATTCTTCGGCGGCGGAAATGCCTATAAGATGAAGGTTTCTGACATTCCCGACGGTAAGGCGAGCCAGCTCGGCGAGTACATTCCGAACCTTGTCGGAATGGAAGAAAAAGCGGATATAATCGGTATGGTTTTGGCCAATGACTACAGCGGAAATCTTCTGTTTGTCTTTGATAACGGAAAGTGTGCCAAGGTTCCGCTTTCCGCATACGCCACAAAGTCAAACCGCCGCCGGCTGACCGGAGCATATTCCGCTAAGGCAGAGGCGATAGCTATGTTCTTCCTGCCGGAGGATACGGATATCCTGCTTATCAGTAGTGCGGAAAAGGCTCTGTGCGTCAGCACGGAAAAGATTCCGCTTAAGACGACCAGAACCACGCAGGGCGTTGGCGTTATGACGCTTCGCCGCGGAGCGGTTATAAAAGCGGCATACCTCGCAGAGAACAGCGGTTTTGCTGAACCAAAGCGTTATCGCCCCAGAAACATCCCTGCCGCCGGCTCAGCAATAAAAGATGAGGACAAGGGAATCGAACAGCTGTCGCTGTTTTAATAATTTGGCAAACTGCCTAATATTTTTTAACAAAATTCATACAAAAAATTAACAAACTGTACTTGAAATTTTGTGCTGAATGTTGTATAATATGAATATAAGAAATACAGATTAAGTATTTCGGTATATACACAGATGACAGGAGGCATAAGTATGAAGTACAAAATTTTATGTAAGCAGGTTGAATTGGCGGATTCCAGCAAGGATAAGGTTATAGCAAAGGTTAATAAGCTTGATAAGTTCTTTGCTACCGATGACGAATGCAAGATTCAGATTTCCGAACAGAAGGAGCATATGGTTGTTGAAATCACCTTTATGTATAAGGGATTTCTTATTCGTTCTGAAGCACGGAACAGAGACTTGCTCGCGGCTGTTGATATTTGCTTATCGAATATAGACAGACAGATAAGAAAGAACAAGACAAAGCTTGCGCGCAGACTGCGTGATGATGCTCTTGAAAATTACAGCGTTGACCTTCCTCTGACTGAGACCAAGGAAGCGAAAGATAATAAAGAAGAGTTTAAAATTATTAAGGTTAAGAAGTTTGCGGTGAAGCCGATGATGGTCGAAGAGGCAATCCTTCAGATGAATATGCTGGGTCATGATTTCTTTGTATTCAACGACCCCGACACGATGAACACAAACATTGTGTATCGCAGAAAAGACGGCAATTATGCCTTAATAGAAGAAGAATAATTATATTATAAACAGGGGCTGATGCAAATTGCGTCAGCCCCTCAGTCTGCCGGAAAGCAGCCTTCGCAGGACAATATGTGTTACGGCTCATACCAGAAAATATCGGTATTACCCATCAGGCGGCTGACCGCCTCCATGTAGAAATAATCACCGTAGATTAAACCAACGTTTACGTTAAGATCTTTGGGGCAATCTCCCGTTTCGCCGTTTAAGATACACTGTTTGTCATTATCAAGGTTTGAATAATTGTCAGTCAGTGATTTGACTATTTTATAAGCCGAGTCAATATAGAACTGTTTTTCGCATTCCGGAACAAATTCGGAAAGCTCAAGCAGACCGCACGCCGCACAGGCGGCCGCCGAGGTGTCTCGGGGGGGCTCGGGTGTTCTCGGAACGCGAAAATCCCAATGCGCCACATAATCCTCGGGGAGGTTTGCAAGAAAGAAACTTGCGACCTTCTTTGCGGCATCGAGATATTCTTGCTTACCGGTATATCGATAGACGAGAGGCAGGCCGTAGACAGCCCAGGATGTGCCGCGTGACCATGCTGAGGTCGGACTTGCCGCTTGACCTTGAATCGATTCAAGAAATTCACCTGTTTCGGGGTCAAATGAGAGCACATGGTTAACCGAACCGTCGGGACTCAGCGCGTCTCATTATTCGGCGGTGTTTAAAAAGGTGACGGGTAAGTCGCCGATTGAATATTTGATACACTTGAGAATATTCAGGGCAAAACAGCTTTTGGCAGACGGATTTTCAGTAACGGCAACGGCTGAGGCGGTTGGCTTTTCGGATATTTATTATTTCAGCAGTATGTTTAAAAAATTTGAGGGTATGTCTCCGACAAAGTATATAAAGGAAAAGAAAGAAACACTTAATTAATATAAATGCCCCGACCGTGCAATTTTAAACGCGGTTGGGGCATTTCGTGTCTGTTTATCGAATTTTGAATTTTATGCTTTTTAGTTCTCGTTCAGCTTATGTCTGAATTCGTTCGGTGTGAGACATATAAGCTCTTTAAAAGCCTTTCTGAAACAATCTGTATCGTTATAGCCGGATAGAGCCGAAATTTCTTCAATCTTTTTATCGGTGTGAGCAAGCAGGCGGCTTGCTTCGTTAATACGAACCTTTTTTAAATACTGCTGAAAGGTTAATCCGGTTTTGACCTTGAACAGCTTGCTTATATAAGGAAGGCTATAGTTCATATGTTCAATAATGCCCGATAGGGTGAGGTTTTCATTATACCTTCTGTTGATTTCATTTATGATTTTCTGTGTAATATCCGCATTGTTCTCAATGGCGGAAATTTTCCGCGCGGTTAAAACCAGAAGTCTGATTAAGTCTGAACGGATGAGCTCTGTATAATTATTTTGTTTCTCTCTATACTCATCAAGCATCTCGCTGAGAATGTCGAGAATTTTTCCGTTGTCATCGTGAAAAATATGATTGGCGAGGCTAAAATTCATACTGTTTGAGTTAATCTTAATAAGATAGTGCCTGATAAGCGTTTGAAAATCCTTACAGTATATAAGGCTTTTGTCAATCAGCTCAGGCAGGAAAAGGCAGTTTATAACGCAGACATTATCTGTTGTGCCGTAATATTCGTGGTTGGTTCCGTAATCGATGATAAAATAGTCGCCCTTTTTTATCTCGGTGGAATTTGCGCCGTTTATCTTATGGATTGCCTTTCCGTCGGTCACATAAGCGAGTTCAAGAAACTGATGCTCATGCGGAGCGGTATAGCGGCCTTGGCATTTATGAATATTAAAACACTCTTCTTTTTTAATAAACTTTTCTCTGTCATACTTTTCATCTGTTTTCATTTTATCACCCGGTTAAATTATTGGGGTAAAACAGAAAATTAACCCGTTGAATATATTATAAACCTAATATATAATAATGTCAACAAATTATTTTGGGTAGGAGGAACGATGGTATGTTTTATAAAAAAAATAAATCAAAAGAGCTCGATGACAAGCTCTTCAGAAATCCGACAAGCGAATATCGCGGAACGCCGTTCTGGGCGTGGAATTGCGTAATGACCCCCGAAATGCTCGGTGAACAGATTGAAGGACTGAAAGAAATGGGGTTTGGCGGTTTTCATATGCACTCGCGTGCGGGAATGGCCATGCCGTATCTGAAAGAAGATTTTATGAACCTTGTCAAATTCTGCACCAAAAAGGCAAAGGATGAGGGGATGCTTGCATACCTGTATGATGAAGACAAGTGGCCGTCAGGCTTTGCCGGTGGGTATGTGACCAAAAATCCTCGTTTTCGTCAGCGCAGCCTTGTATTTAGTTTGGATTTGAGGGAACACTTCTCGCGCGGTGAAGCGATTGATGAAGGTAAGCCATACCTTCTCGCCGTTTATGATATTGTATTGAATGATAAGGGTGAACTTGAGGAATACCGAAGAATCTCGGAAAGCGATTCCGCAAGGGGTCAAAAGCGATATGTGTATATTGTTACTGCAAAAGAGAGCCCGTGGTATAACAATCAGACTTATGTTGATACACTTGACAAGGAGGCGATTGATGAGTTTATAGATATTACATATGAGGCGTATGAAAGGGCAGTGGGAAGCGAATTCGGAGAGACAATTCCATCGATTTTTACAGATGAGCCTGAGTTCGACTTTAAGCGCCCTCTCGGTTTTGCAAGCAGCACAAACGATGCGTCTTTTCCGTGGACATTTTCGTTTTTAGAAAAATTTGAGAAAAGATACAACTATGACTTGCTTGAAAAACTGCCTGAGATTGTATGGGACCTGCCGAACGGAAAGGTTTCGACGGCACGTTATCATTATCACGATTTTATCTCTGAGCTTTTTACCGAGAGCTTTGCCGATAACTGCGGAAGATGGTGTGACGAGCATAATCTTTTCCTCACCGGACATATGATGGATGAGCCGACGCTTCAGTCGCAGACAGGCGCTCTCGGAGAAACGATGCGCTCATATCGCGCTTTCGGAATTCCGGGGATAGATATGCTTTGTAATAACGTAGAGCTGTCAACGGCAAAGCAATGCCAGTCGGCGGTTCATCAGTACGGACGTGAGGCTATGGTTTCGGAATTGTATGGCGTAACGAACTGGGATTTTGATTTCAGGGGTCATAAGTTCCAGGGTGATTGGCAGGCGGCTTTGGGCGTAACCGTTCGCGTTCCGCATCTTTCGTGGGTTTCTATGGCGGGCGAAGCAAAGCGCGATTATCCGGCATCAATCAACTATCAGTCGCCGTGGTATAAAGAGTATAAATATATCGAGAATCATTTTGCAAGGGTGAACACCGCGCTTACACGCGGAAAGGCAAGGGTAAAGGTGGCGGTAATTCATCCGGTTGAAAGCTATTGGATAAACTTCGGACCTGCTGAAAACACTCTTTCAATCAGAAATCAGCTTGACAAAAAGTTTGAAGATATTATAAAATGGCTGTTGTTTGGAACTATTGACTTTGATTTTATAAGCGAGTCGCTTCTGCCCGAACAGATAAAGGGTACCGACCGGAAGCTGAAGGTTGGCGAGATGGAGTATGACGCAGTGATTATTCCGGATTGTTTAACCATCAGGAGCACTACGCTTGACACGCTTAAAAGCTTTAACAAATCAGGCGGAAGAGTTATATTTGCGGGTGAGTGCCCGAAGTATATTGACGCGGTTTCGAATGATGCCGCACAGGAATTATATGAAAACAGCGTGTGCGTGCCATATGATAAGATTTCAGTTTTAGAAGCATTAGAGGAGTTCCGCGAGGTTGAGATAAAAGATTCAAATGGTTCGCCGACAGAAAATCTTATATATAATATGAGAAAGGATAATACCTGTTCGTGGTTATTTATCGCACATGGAGCGAAAGAGGAAAATGTCTCTGCCGAGGACACATCGGCACAAAACGTCACTATATATATTTCGGGTGAATATTCGCCTTTGCTCTATGACACATTAAGCGGAGAAATATGTGAAATTCCTTATACATATGAAAAAGGAAAGACCGTTATCGGGTATACGCTTTACAGAAATGACAGCATCCTGCTTAAACTGACAGAGGAAAAAGGGACCGGGGTCGGAAGGATAAAAGAGAAGGCTCTCGTGCCGTCACAGACGATTCGTTTCATCGACGAGGTGGAATATAAACGCTGTGAGCCTAATGTCCTCCTGCTTGACCGTGCCGAGTATTCATTAAACGGTGAGCCTTTTAATAATGAAGAAGAAATTCTTATTCTTGACAATAAATGCCGCGAAAGAATGGGTTGGCCGCTGCGCGGCAATCAGTTTGCTCAGCCGTGGGTTGTGAAAGAGGAGCCGATTTCAAACTATATTACGCTGAGGTTTAATATAAACAGCGAGGTTTGTGTGTCGGGAGCGAGACTTGCTATAGAAGACGCTGAAAAGCTTGAGATAATGTTTAACGGAGAAAAAATTCCGGTTAAATTAAACGGATGGTATGTAGACAAAGCAATCAAAACCGTTGCCCTGCCTGAGATTAAAGAGGGCAGAAATGAGCTTGTTGTAAAGGTTCCGTTCGGAAAGCGCACAAATACCGAGTGGTGTTATATTCTCGGTGAATTCGGAGTTAAGACTTGCGGCGCGGTATCAACGATAATCCCGGACACAGATAAAATAGGCTTTTCAACGCTGACGGCGCAGGGTATGCCCTTCTATGGCGGAAATATAATCTATAAGACCGAAATTGATGTTCCGGACTGTACGGCAATTGTTCGGGCAAACTTTTATCGCGGAGCGCTTATCAAAGTGTTTGTGGATGGAAAGGATATGGGAATTATAGCATTTTCACCGTATAAGCTAAAGCTTGACGGCATATCGAGGGGCAAACATACCATTGAGTTTGAGCTTTTCGGCACGAGAATAAATACCTTTGGCGGTATGCACAATGTTTCTCAGCCCAAATGGGTAGGTGCTGACTTCTGGAGAAGCACCGGTGATAATTGGTGTTATGAGTACAATCTTAAAAATACAGGAATTTTAGCAAGTCCGATTATTGAGATATATGAAGACTGAGATGTTTAGCGTATATCAACGTATATCGAAGGAAGCAGAATCGGTGTCGGATGTATTCAGAATCATAAAAATGAAATATTAGGACAAAAAATGTCATATAGATATAACACTGATAATAATTAATACGGAGGTGTTATACTATATGATATTTTCTTTTTTACAGACGGTGATAAGCTCGGTAACGTTGCTGCTGTCATATATATCAGGAGGCGGCTCATTCCCTAAACCGTTAAGTGCGGAGGAGGAAAGAAAGTATATCGAGTTGTACAGAAATGGTGACAAGCACGCAAAAGAGGTGCTTATAGAGCACAATTTGAGATTGGTGGCACATATAGCGAAAAAATATACGGGAAGCGTGCGGGACAGTGAGGACATCATCTCAATCGGCACAATAGGATTGATAAAAGGAATTTCAAGTTTTGACCCATCTAAGGGTACGCGTCTTGCCACATATGTTGCCAGATGTGTTGATAATACAATACTAACATAACGGAAACAAATGATGTTGAAAATGTACCTTTGACGGATAAATGGAGAGTTTTAAGTAAAATCAATGATAATACATATATTTTAGTAAAGTCTAAAAATAATAAAACGATATATGCTCCGTTGATTATTTATTCTTTTAGGTTTATTAATGGGCATACATACAAAGAATGTGAGCAGTATAATTTTGTTATTAAAGATTTTGATGAACTCACTCAAATTGGGGACAAGCTAAGATATATAAGATTAAATAAAGGATTATACCAAGATGAAGTTGCAGAAAAAGTAGGAATTGACAGGTCAACTTATATTAGTTATGAAAGAGGTGTTAAGATTTATCCGTATGATGTTATGATAAGGTTTTCTAAACTTTATAATATTGATGTAAATGTGTTATTAGATGACTACCATAGATTTATATATAATAATCAAGGAAGGAATATAAAGACGATTAGAAATTCTTTAGGTTTAAAACAATATGAGCTTGCAAATGAATTGGGTGTTAGTCTTACTGTAATAAAAAGAGCAGAACAGGAAGAAACTTTGAAAAAAGTTGAAGAAAATTACAAATTATTGTGGAATATGCGGAAAAAATATGGTAGGATGGGAGAGAAGAGAAAAGTAGTTTTCAAAATATTACTTAACGTTCAATGAAAATTCTAAGGTTACAAAGAAAACAAAAGAACAAGAGGAGAAGGAAAATGGAATTTTTACCAAAGCCGAAAGAGGTAAAACTCCTGACGGGGGAACATGCACTTTGCTATGACGGCAGAATCGTATTGGAGGGCAGACTGCTGGGAAATGGGGATACGTATGCGAAAGTGCTGCAGAAGGGAATCAAAAAGGAAACCGGAATGCAGTACGATATCGGATACGG
>CAJKNM010000028.1 GCA_905201285.1 uncultured Eubacteriales bacterium
CCCCCGCCATATCTTTTACGATTTCCTGATATGGGCGTTCCGAGAGTGTCGGTCGGGAATCTGTTTTAATAATCTTACCATCTTTACTTACCACACCGGCAGCAATGTTTGTTCCACCTAAATCTATTCCGATATACATAATCTTTCTCCATTTCATTTAATTATATAATATTTTTAATGTAATACGATATTTCTATTATATAATACTTTTTTGTTTTTGTAAATACAAATTTAAGAAATTAATATAAATTTTACAACAGATTTACATCAATATTTTTTTAAGTTCCTCTGAATCATGAGCAATGACCGACGCACCTTCAGATACCAGTTCATCCTCGCCGCGAAAGCCCCACGCCGCACCGACCGTAAACACCTTCGCCGCCTTTCCGAGCCTTATATCAACGTTTGAATCGCCGATATATGCAACCTCAGACCTTTCAACCCCAGACTCTTTAATTATATATAAAAGCGAATCAGGTGCCGGCTTTGTGGGAAACCTGTCGGGCTGACCCATAATTTTGAAGTAATCATCACAATCCATAATTTTTTTGGCAATCTCCATAACCTGTTCGTGAGGCTTGTTTGACAAAACAGCACATTTTATTCCGTTTTTGGAAAGCGTTTTAATCAGCTCGCCCATTCCGGGATAAAGCTTAGAATGTGTGCAGCAGTTTTTTAAATAGTCTTTTTCATAAAGCGTTGTAAGCTTTTGAATCCGTTCTTCACTTTCTCCCTGTATTGCACGCCGGCACAGAACCTCCATTCCGTCACCGACCATATGCTTATACTCGGAAACAGGATATGTTTTATATCCCAGTTTTTCAAGCGAACGGTTCATAGCGGCGGCAATGTCGCCTATTGAATCCACAAGTGTTCCATCCATATCAAATACACATAATTTAAACATTCTATCCACTCCTAATGTGCAAGTAAGAAATTTTTTAACTCTGCTATGGTATCGGCAATATATTCGGCTCCCGCATTTTCAAGTTCGCCCTCCTCTGCGTATCCCACACGGACACCGACCGCGGCAGTTCCGCATTGCCTTGCGCCCTCTATATCATATCTTCTGTCTCCTACCATAACAGCAAGGCTTGGCTCGGTGCAATTAAGCTCATTCAGCGTTTTTGTTATTATCTCTTTCTTTGTACCCTTTTTCCCGTTAAGCTCAGCGCCGACAGCAACATCAAAATATTTGTCTATTTTATATTCTTTAATAATCTTATCGGCAAAAACGAAAGGCTTCGATGTGGCAAGAGCGATTTTCTTACCCCGGCATTTTAACGCGTCAAGCATATCGGGAACGCCGTCTATCAGGCTATTTTCTCTCCAGCCGATACTTTCAAAGCGTTCACGGTATTTTTTAACTGCTTCCCACCCTGTTTTTTCGTCAAATCCAAACATAGAACAAAACGAATCAATAAGCGGCGGACCGATAACCGGTAATAAGTCACTCTGATTAACATTTATTCCGTATGCCTTCAGTGCATATTGAAAGGATTTTGTTATTCCCTCATACGGCTCGGTCAGCGTTCCGTCAAGGTCAAACATAATATATTCAAACGTCCTTTTCAAATCAAGTCACCTCATATAAAATATTTACCGATTTACAGAGTAATTTTCGGGTTTTTCTCGGATTGGCGATATAAGACGACCTTACTTCCTATCGCCTGAACAGGCTCTGCTTTCAAAAGCCTCGAAAGCTCATCCGCCGTTTCTCTTGTTTCAAGCAGGGCGCTTTCAAGTATATGAATCTTAATGAGTTCGCGTGCTTCAAGCGCCTCATCAAACTGTTTTAAAATATTTTCGGTTATTCCGTCCTTTCCTATTTGATAAAGTGCGGGAATTCCATTCGCTTCTTTGCGTAGAATTGCTCTTTGTTTTCCGGTAAGCATAATTTAATCCTCTTTCTTAGTTTGTTTTAACCATTAATATATTTCAAACTATAATTATATCCGATTTTTATCGGTATGTCAATGCGTACAAATATATGTTTTTTAATCTTGACAAAATTTTATAAGAAAAAACAGAAAAAGACTTGAATTTTTCTTATTTTTGAGTTATACTTATATAAGTAAGGATAGTCAATAGGATTTATGTTTATCTATACTGAATCCGATGATTATTTTTAAATACAACTATCGGTTTCTATGCCGAGAGAAAGGATTTTTTACTATGGCACAGATTACAAAGGATACTATTATAATGGATGTACTCGCGATTGACCCCGGCACAGCTGAATTTTTCTTTGAAATTGGTATGCACTGTCTGGGATGTCCTTCCGCTTCCGGCGAAAGCATTGCTCAGGCGGCCGAGGTTCACGGCGTTGATGCAGATGAGCTCGTAAGCAAAATTAATGCTTATCTCGCTTCAAAATAACATTTTAAACAAAATGTTATAACAATTTAATCTAAAACACTTGACAAAACGTCGGCAATATTATATAATAATTGCCGACTGTTTGTTGCAAAAACAATTTTTGCCGGAAATTTTGCATTCAACCTATAAGTTTTCAGCTAATCTTGTTGCTGCATTTAACGGAGGTACGGTATGGAACTTAATCTTTCACCGATTTTAAATTATGACGGTAAAAAAATGCACATATGCGAAGAAGTTTCGCTTTCAGCCTTGCCTGATGACAGGTTTGAAATAATCTCTCCCGTTAAATTTGACGGATACGCACAGAACATCGGCGGAACAATCGAAATCTGCGGTTCTTCCTCTGCTGAGCTTAAACTGACCTGCGACCGCTGTATGGATGAATTTTCGACACATATTGATTTTTCTGTCAACGAAAAGTACAGAAAGCATGACGATATTTCAGATACAGAAGAAAATCCCGACATCACTCCGTTTTCGGGTACATCGCTTAACTTTGATGAAATTTTATATTCTAACTTATATATGAGCCTTCCGTCAAAGTTTTTATGCAAGGATGACTGTAAGGGTCTTTGCCCTATGTGCGGTCAAAATCTTAACATAAAAGAATGTGATTGCAACACAGAAACAACAGACCCCAGATTTGACATTCTGGATAAATTGTTGTAAAATATGAACAGTAAATTAATTTGTCAAATATGCAAAGTTAATCTTTGTTTTGGGTTAACTGTAACCTATATTTAGATTTTAGAGAAAGAGGTGTATAAAATATGGCAGTTCCAAAGAGAAAAACATCTAAGGCCAGAAGAGATAAGAGAAGAGCTAACTGGAAGCTTTCTGTTCCGGGTATGGTTAAATGCCCTGCTTGCGGCGAATTCAAGATGCCTCACAGAGCTTGCAAGGCTTGCGGCTCTTACAAAGGCAAAGAGGTTATTTCAGTAGAAGCATAAGTTTTTTACGGCTTTAAACACAACAAAAGACTGTTTCATTTTGAGACAGTCTTTTGTTATATTAAAATACTAACAGCTATTTTTTACTTAGTTTTTTTCGTGAATTTTGAATTTAACCGCGCGGGCCATGGCCATAGGTTCTTCTATACGCTTTATAAAAGTTAGAATAACTCGAAAACCCGGCCTCAAGCCCCGCATCTGTCCACGAAACTCCGCTTGCAACAAGCTCTCGCACGTACATAAGACGCTTGTATGTAATGTAACGGTTTAATGTATAACCTGTGTATTCTTTAAATATCCTACAGAGATGCCCTTTTGAGATGAAAAAGGTCTCAGCAATCTTATCGAGAGACAGTTGTTCTGTAAGTCTGTTATTTATGTAAAGGATTATATTTTTAATTTGCTCATTATTTTTTATCTGCTTATTTGTTTTGTCCGCCGCTCGGTTCAAGAGATATAAAAGCTCGATTAACGCGGCTGTTGCGGCAACGCCGTTATCCTCTTCATCTTTAAGATAGTCACCTATTTTTCGCATAATATCACTTAAACAATACTTTCTCGAAAGCTCCGCCGGAATACAGTTATTTTCGCCCAGCGTGCGATTGATAAAGATATTTTTATACTGCTCACAGCCATGCCTGGTAAAAAAGTTTAAATCAACATTTATTACCATTCTTCTATATTCACTCGGTGAATTATGGTGAACTCGGTGCATTTCAAAATTGGATACAACGATTGTATCTTCGGGGTTAAGCGGATACTTGCTTCCTTCGACCCAAAACTCAGCATTCCCTTTTTGAAATAAGAGTATTTCATAACAGTCGGGGTGATTGTGCAGATAAAACATTTTATTTTCGGCGGTTTCGTCACAAGACCTTTTTATCGTAAAACCCAAATTTTTGTCATTCATAGCTTACCCCTCCCTTACCATACCTATTATACATCATTATGTTAATATATGCAATGTTTTTATCAATATTTAAGAAGAAAGTTTTTAATTTTTGTGATAATATAAAGAAAAAATGATATATGGAGGTAAAATCACAATGAGCAAATTTGTTATTTCCGGGTTTTCCGACGAAATAGATTCCTCGGTCGATATTCAGTTTGACGGACTGAACCGACTTGGAATAAAGTATTTTGAACCGAGAAATATTGACGGTAAAAACATCGCCGATATTACACTTGAAGAAGCGGAAAAGCTCAAAGAAAAGATGGACGAGAACGGGATAGAGGTATCGTCAATCGGCTCTCCTATAGGAAAGATTTCGATTAACGATGATTTTGACAAACATTTAGAGCTTTTGGGTCACGTTATTGAACTCGCTAAGGTGCTTGAGACCAAATACATTCGTGTTTTCAGCTTTTATATTCCTAAGGATGAGAAACCCGAAAAATACCGCGATGAGGTAATGCGGCGAATGAAGGCTATGGCTGGACTTGCGAAAAAAGAGAACGTTATGCTTCTTCACGAAAACGAGAAGGAAATTTACGGTGATATTGCCCCGAGGTGTGAGGATATTTTAAAAACCGTTAATTCTTCACACCTGCGTGCGGTTTTCGACCCTGCTAATTTTGTTCAGTGCGGACAGAAGGTGTATCCCGACGCATATGAGCTTTTGAAGCCTTATATTGAATATATACATATTAAGGATGCAAAGACAGACGGTCACGTTGTTCCGGCCGGAGCAGGCATAGGCTGTGTGGAAAACGTTTTGAAATCGCTTAAAGAAAGCGGTTATGACGGTTTTTTAAGCCTTGAGCCGCACCTCGGTAAGTTTGAAGGTCTATCAAAGCTTGAAAACGGCGATATTATGAAGGGACTTGAAAAGTCGGGAATGGGTACATTCACTCTTGCTTATGAATCTTTAAATAAAATTTTGGAAAGGATTTAGTTAAAATGGAAAAGGTAAGATTAGGTGTTATTGGTTTTGGTAATATGGGTTCTACCCATTGTAAGAATGTAGCATCGGGAAAGGTTCCTAAGATGGAACTTACCGCTATATGTGATATTGCCCCCGGAAGAATCGAGGCGGCGAAGGAATTATACCCCGATGTCAATGTGTTTGATAATGCGACCGATTTATATAAAAGCGGTCTCTGTGACCTTGTTATAGTTGCTGTTCCTCACTATGACCACCCGAGGCTTGTTATTGAGGCTTTTTCATACGGACTCAACGTAATAACAGAAAAACCGGCGGGAGTTTACACAAAACAGGTTCTTGAGATGAACGCGGCGGCGGAAAAATCAGATAAACTTTTCGGAATTATGTATAATCAGCGTACTAATCCGATGTATCAGAAGATTCGCAAAATGGTTCAAAGCGGAGAACTCGGCCACATAAAGAGAATTTCGTGGATAATAACCGACTGGTACAGACCGCAGTCATATCATGACAGCTGTTCATGGCGCTCAACCTGGAAGACAGAGGGCGGCGGTGCTCTGATTAACCAGAATCCGCATCAGCTTGACCTGTGGCAGTGGATATTCGGTATGCCTGACAGAATAAAATCCTTTGTTTCATTCGGGAAATATTATGATATTGAGGTTGAGGATGATGTGACCGCATATCTCGAATATGACAACGGCACAACAGGAACATATATAACCTCAACGGGTGAGGCACCCGGAACAAACCGTCTTGAAATTGCCTGTGATATGGGGCGCATTGTTGTAGAGAACGAAAAGATGATTTTTAACCGAAACGTTGAATCAGAACGAGAATTTAACAAAAACTTCAAGGGCATTTTCGGACAGCCCGAGTGCTGGAAGTGTGAAATTCCGACGAACGGAACAGGCGAACAGCACGTTGGTATACTTAAAAATGTTGCATCGGCTTTAACTAAGGGTACTCCTCTTCTTGCACCGGGTGTCGAGGGAATAAACGGACTCACCATATCAAACGCCATTCACTATTCGGCGTGGACAGACAGCGTGGTAGATGTTAAAAACTTTCCGCACGATGATTTTTACAGGATTCTTGAAGAGAAGATTAAGAATTCAAAGGTTGTAAAAAATGAAGTCGTTCAGCGTACCGCTGACACCGAAGGAACATATTAATAAAACTTTGATTATGAAAGGAATGATGTTTAAATGGATAAACGAATAGGAGCGCAATATTATACTATTCGTGATTTTTGCCGAACCTTTGATGACTTTGACAAGTCGTGTGAAAAGATTTCTAAAATCGGATATAAAACGGTTCAGCTTTCGGGAATAGGCGAGTTTGACCCGAAGGAGATAAAAAAAGTTCTTGACAAGCACAATCTTGAAGCGGTATGTACCCACCGTCCGGCAAAAAATTATATTGAGTGTATAGAGAGCGAGATAGAGTATCACAAGGCGATTAACTGTCATATTGCGGGGCTGGGAATGTTTCCTTATGATAAGGCGACCCCCGAGACGATACAAAATCTTATTGACGAGTATTCGCCCGTTGCCGAAAGGCTTAAAGAAAGCGGAATTGTCTTTGCTTATCATAATCATTGCTGCGAATTTGCAAAGGCGGGCGGAGAGTATCTTTTTGATATGCTTATAAACGGCTTTAAATCCGATAATTTTAAGCTCATTCTCGATGTATATTGGCTGGCATACTCGGGAATAGACCCGGCGAGGTTTATCAGAAAGTATAAGGATAAAATCGCCTGTGTTCATTTCAAGGATTTAAAAATAGAATGGTTTGACCATAAGTTTGCTGAAGTAGGTTTCGGAAATCTTAGCTGGGGTGAGATTATAGATGCCTGTGATGAATCCGATGCGGAATATGCCCTTGTTGAACAGGATGTTTGTGACGGTGACCCGTTCGATTCACTTAAGCTAAGCTATGATTTTCTCAATGGAAAGGGATTTTATTGATATGAACATATGTATAATAGGCTTCGGTTCGATAGGACCGGTTCACGCAGAAGCGGTTCACAATATTCCCGGTGCAACCCTTTACGGAATTTGTGATATTGACAAACAGCGTGCCGATAACGGAGCAAAAAAACATAACGCCAAAGCGTATTACAGCTACAATGACGTACTCACCGATAATAATATCGACAGCGTTCACATATGCACACCGCACTATCTTCATTACGAAATGATAGTCTCCGCCATAGCTGCGGGAAAGAAAGTGGTTTGTGAAAAGCCTATTGCAATGACAAAACCCGAGTTCGATAAACTTATGTCGGATTATTCGGATTATGGCATCTTTCCGATAATTCAGAACAGAACCAATAAATGTATACGAGAATTAAAAAGAATTATATCAGAAGATAACACGCTCGGAAGGCTTATCGGAATAAAAGGGGAAATGACATGGTGCCGTGACGCAGACTATTATAACAGCGCTAAATGGCGCGGAACAAAAAAATATGAGGGCGGCGGAGTTTTGATAAATCAGGCGGTGCATACGCTTGACTTAATGGTATACTTTGGCGGAAGGCCGCTGTCGGTTATTGCCTCGATGTCGAATAACTCGCTAAAGGGTATCATTGATGTAGAAGACACGGTTGACGCAAGGCTTGAATTTGAAAGCGGCACAATCGGCATATTCTATGCAACAAACGCATATTCGGCTTCGCCTCAGCCGACGCTGACTTTAAATTATGAGAATGCGGAGTTTTTATATGCCGACGGAAAATTATATAAAGGCGGCGTTAAAATATGCGAGGACGAAAGCGGATTTTTAGGAAAGAGAAACTGGGGAAGCGGACATATGAGAACGCTTTATAATTTTTATGTAAATCACTCCGCTCTCGGGATTTCGGACATAAGCGACACAATGTATGCTATGTTCGGAATATACGAAAGTGCGGAAGAAAATTCAAGGAAGGTGACGATAAATTGCAGATGACTTTCAGATGGTACGGAGAAGACGACCCCGTAACATTGGATAAAATAAGACAAATTCCCGGAGTTACCGGGATAGTATCGGCCATATACGATATTCCAGTCGGGGAGCTATGGCCGCTTGAAAGAATCATTAAATTAAAAGAAACAATAGAGGCTAAGGGCCTTACTCTCTCGGTAATAGAAAGCGTACCCGTACACGAGGATATAAAAACAGGTGACGGAGACCGCGACAGATACATCGAAAATTATTGCGAGACGCTGAGAAACCTTTCAAAGGCCGGAATCGACTGTGTGTGCTATAACTTTATGCCTGTATTTGACTGGACACGCTCTGATTTAAGTTACGAGCTTCCTGACGGCTCTTATGCCCTCGCATATAAAGATGAAACGGTTCAAAAGATGAATCCGCTGACCGGAGACTTATCGCTTCCCGGATGGGACGCGAGTTATACCAAAGAAGGTATGAAGGCACTTCTTGAAAAGTATCAGAATATCTCTGAAGAGGATTTATGGAACAACCTTAAATACTTTCTTGACAGGGTCATAAAAGTCGCTGAAGAGGTTCATATTAAGATGGCTATACATCCCGACGACCCGCCCTGGAACATCTTTGGACTTCCGAGAATTATAACAAACAAGAAAAATATCGAGCGTTTCTTAAAGCTGTATGACAGCCCATATAACGGCCTGACGCTGTGCAGCGGCTCGCTTGGCGTTGACCCGAACAATGATATAATCGATATGGTAAAAAGCTTTTCGGACAGAATTCACTTTGCACATATAAGAAATGTTAAAATAACAGGCAATAAGTGCTTTGAAGAAGCAGGGCACAAGACCGAATGCGGCTCGCTCGACATATTCGGAATAATCAAGGCATACCACGACAGCGGCTTTGACGGATATATCCGCCCCGACCACGGAAGAATGATTTGGGGCGAAACCGGAAGGCCGGGCTATGGACTTTATGACAGGGCGCTCGGTGCGGTATATATCGGCGGAATTTGGGAAGCGCTTGATAAGATGCAATAATCTAATATAGATAGGAGATAATAAAAATGACCTTACCATTCAGTATAGACTTAAACGGCAAAGTTGCCGCTGTTACGGGCGGCGGCGGAATCCTCTGTTCGGGATTTTCAAAGGTTTTGGCACAGTGCGGCGCGAAGATTGCAGTTTTGGATCTCCGCGGCGAAAATGCAAAGGCTGTTGCTGATGAGATTAACAAAAACGGCGGCGAAGCAATAGGAATATCAACGAATGTTCTTGATAAAGAAAGCCTTTTAAATGCAAAGAACGAGATTAACAATAAGTTCGGAAAAATCGATATTTTAATCAACGGTGCCGGCGGAAATAATCCAAAAGGAACAACCTCAAAGGATTATTACGAGCCGGGCGACGAGGCAAGGGAAGACATAAAAACATTCTTTGATCTCGACCCCTCGGGAATAGAGTTTGTGTTTAATCTGAACTTTTTGGGAACTCTTTTGCCGACTCAGGTCTTTGCGCCTGACCTTATCGAAACAAAAGGAAGTATCATAAATATATCGTCAATGAACGCGTTCACTCCGCTTACCAGAATTCCTGCATACAGCGGCGCAAAGGCGGCTGTTTCAAACTTCACACAATGGCTGGCGGTTCACTTTTCAAAGGTAGGGATAAGAGTGAACGCGATTGCCCCGGGGTTCTTTTTAACCGACCAAAACAGAGGTCTTTTAATAGATGAAAACGGAAATTATACAGAGCGTTCACAAAAGATTATTAACAATACGCCTATGGGACGTTTCGGTGAAACCGAAGAACTTTCAGGCACGCTTTTGTGGCTTCTCTCTGACGGCGCAAGTTTCGTTGACGGCGTTGTTGTTCCGGTAGACGGCGGTTTCTCGGCATACAGCGGGGTGTAAGGAAAATGGGAATAATAAACGATAAATTTATACTGAGAAGCAAAACGGCCGAGAAGCTCTATAACGAATACGCAAAGGATATGCCGATAATCGACTATCATTGTCATTTAGACCCCGCAATGATAGCAAGCGACTATAAATTCAAAAATGCATATGAGTTATTTTTGGGCGGCGACCACTATAAATGGCGGCAGATGCGCTCTTTCGGAATCGATGAGGAATATATAACAGGAAGCGCCGACGAGTATGAGAAGTGGCTCGGGTTCGCAAAATTGATGCCGTATCTTATAGGAAATCCGCTGTACCACTGGACAGCACTTGAACTTAAACGCTATTTTGATATTGATGAACCGCTTTGCGAAAAAAACGCAAAAGGAATTTGGGATACTTGCAATGAAAAGTTAAAAGACAGTGGCTTTTCGGCAAGGAATCTGATACTTAAATCGAATGTTGAGGTCATCTGCACAACAGATGACCCCTCAGACGATTTGAGATTTCATAAAAAAATTAAGGCTGACGAATTTAAGACAAGGGTTCTTCCTACATTCCGCCCCGACAAGGCAATAAATATAGAAAAATCGGATTTTGTTGATTATATAAAGGATAACGGCATAGAAAGTTATTCGGGGCTTATAAATTGGCTTAAAGAAAGAATTAGTTATTTTAATGAAAACGGCTGTCGCCTGAGCGACCATTCTCTTGAAATCGTGCCTTATTGCGAGGGTGACGCACGTGCCGTTTTTGAGAAGAAAATGTCAGGCGAAATTCTGACGAAAAACGAAGCTGAAGTATATAAAACAGCTGTTCTTTCGGAGTGTGCTAAAGAATACTCACATCTCGGCTGGGCTATGCAGCTTCATATCGGGGCGATGCGTAACAACAACACAATGATGTTTGAAAAGCTCGGTGCAGACACGGGTTTTGATTCGATTAACGACTTGTGCATTGCCGAAAAGCTGTCGCGGCTTCTTGACAGCCTCAGCAGAGATGAAATACTTCCGAAAACGATATTATACACACTAAACCCAAAGGACAACTATGTTCTCGGAACGATGATAGGGAACTTCCAAAGCGGACCGACGAAGTCAAAACTTCAGTTCGGGAGCGGCTGGTGGTTTAACGATAACGAAGACGGAATGATTTCACAGCTGAAGGCGCTGGGAAATCTCGGGGTTCTCGGAAGGTTCATCGGAATGCTGACCGATTCACGAAGTTTTGTGTCATATCCCAGACACGAATATTTCAGGCGGATTTTATGTAATCTTTTGGGTGAGTGGGTTGAAAGCGGAAGTTATCCCGAGGACTTTGATTCACTTGAAGCGATAGTTAGAGGCATCTCTTATTCAAACGCAAAGGAGTATTTTGGGTTTTAACAAATCTATTTTTAATTTTGTATTGAAAATTCTCGTCTGATATTGTATAATAAGCATAAAGCAATAATTTCCGAGGAGACCGAGTATGAAAGAATTTATGATAGATAAAACAATATCAGGGATACGCCTTGACAGGTTTCTGTCAAAGGTTATGCCCAGTATCGGTCAAGGCGGAATCTATAAAGCCTTACGCAAGAAAAAAGTCAGGGTGAACGGAAGGCATAAAGACGGCGCGTGCCGCCTTGCGGCCGGTGACACCGTATGTATATATATGAACGATGAATTTTTCGCTCCAGCCGATTCCGACTATTCGTGGAAGAATGCGTCCTCTGATATATCGGTTGTATACGAGGATGAAAATATTCTGATAGCAAACAAGCCATCCGGGATGCCCTCTCAGGACGGTGACGGCGGATGTGATTCTCTCGAAAGCCGAATTCGTTCTTATCTATTTAGAAAAGGCGAGGTTGATTTAAATGCGGTACCGCTGTTTATTCCGTCGCTTTGCCATCGCCTTGACCGAAACACATCGGGTTTGGTTATTGCCGCCAAGAATGCGGCGGCGCTTCGCATTATGAACCAAAAAATCAAGAGTCGCGAAATTAAAAAAATATACATCTGCACCGCCGAACGCACTCCCTTTCCGCAGAGCGGAAAGGTCAGCGGATGGCTTGTTCGCGACGGGAAGGCACGAAAGATGCTATTTTATGATACACAGCCAACCGGCGATGCTATGAGATGCGAAACACTTTATCGAACCCTGCGTCCCGGCTCTCCTTCCATCGTCGAAGCCGAGCTTCTCACCGGGCGAACTCACCAAATCCGTGCCGCTATGGCTCACCTTAACTGTCCACTTGTCGGCGATGTTAAATACGGCGCTGTTCCAAACGGAAGGAAAACGTATCAGAGCCTTATTGCGTATAAAATTATATTTAACTTCAAAACGCCATCCGGCGAGCTTGACTATCTCAACCAAAAGGAATTTGTGCTAAATCCAAAAAACGAGGACTGTGTTCTGTTATGAATATGAAAAAGACTGTCTGCATCTTAATTATATCAATATTTACCGCGGTTTTAAGCGGTTGCTCATTCGGATTGATTAACCAACCCGAATACAGTGAAACACGGCTTCTTATGGATACGGTCTGCACGATTCATGCCGGCGGAGATAAGCCGGATGCCGCGGTAACCGCGGCTTTTGACCGAATATCTGAAATCGCTGACGCGGCGGATTATTATTCCGATTCTTCAGAGGTTTCAAAAATCAATAAAGCCGCCGCAGGCGAAGCAATCGAGGTCTCGGACGATATATTCAACATTCTCAAAACCGCGCTTGAAGTCTGCCGTGATTCAGAAGGCGCTTTTGACATCACTATTGCCCCCGTCAAGGACTTGTGGAACTTTCAAAGCGGCGACCACGAGCCGCCGACAGACGCACAAATAACCGCCGCCCTCTCAAGCGTCGGTTATCTAAAACTTACACTAAATGCCGAAAACAAAACCGTCACCAAATCAGATTCGGATGTTAAAATCGACCTCGGCGGCGCCGCAAAGGGTTATGCCGCAGACTGTGTCCGCGAGGTTCTCCGCGGTTATGATATTAAATATGCGATAATCGACCTCGGCGGAAATATCTGCGTCATGGGTAAGAATCCCTCTCAGCCCGACGGAAACTGGAATGTCGGAATTCAAAAACCGTTTTCCTCCTCCGGCGAGCTTTCTCAGACAATCCGCGTTAAGGAAACCTCGGTTGTGACTTCGGGAATCTATCAGCGCTATTTTAGCTGGAACGGCAGGCTCTATCATCACATTTTAGACCCGTCAAGCGGCTACCCCTCCGACAACGGAATGTCAAGCGCAAGTATAATAACCGATTCAGCTCTCACTGCCGATTGTCTCGCCACAGCGTGTATGGTTCTCTCGCCGATTAAAGCCGACAGCCTTGTTCAAAAATACAATGCACGATTAATCTATGAATAATTTTCGGAGTTGCAGCAAAATGAAATTCGTTTTGCTGCAACCCATTTTTTTCTTGACAAATTTCATCATATATTGTATAATAACATTGTCCTACATATGTAAGACTAATTTTCGGGAGGTGATAAAACTGAAAAATTCAAAAGGTATAAGCGAGGCTGAGTTTGACGTTATGTGCGTTTTATGGAATTCTGATAAGCCTCTCACCGTTCAGGAGGTCTGTGACAGGCTTTCCGGGCATAACTGGGCATATAAAACTGTCGGGACTCTTCTCATGCGTATGGAAAAAAAGGGAGCTGTGTCATCCAAAAAGATAAACCGTGTAAACTTTTATGCTCCGCTTATCGATAAGGACAATTACACAGCCGAGCAGACAAAAAATCTGATTTCCAGGCTGTATAACGGTTCGGTGAAGGATTTGGCTGTTTCACTTTTTAAAAGTAAGTCCTTAACCAAAGATGACATAAACGAGCTTAAAGAAATGTTCGATTTATAAGGGGGCGCCGATATGACAGAGATATTTAAAAACATATTTATTATGTCGCTGACGGCGGCCGGCATTCCTTCTTATTATTAAGCCGATTACCCGCCGAATTTTCAGTCCGCGCTGGAATTATTATATTTGGATTTTTGTGCTGATTATTATGCTTCTTCCCGTATCACTGAGACTTCCGAAGCATATCGGTTATCAGTCCGCGGCGATTTCCGCCGGTGTATATACAGAAGTATATGCGGTAAGCACCGCGGCACAAAGCCGAATGACATTTCTTCAGCTATTTGAACGATATGCGGGTATTTTAAGCAAAATTCAGTTAGGCGGCACAATACTGTTTTTCGGCATAAGAATGTTCGGATACAGTCGATTTATCAGACTGATGCACAAAAAGTCGACTTTATGCAGCGGATGCAAAGGTCAAATTAACATTCCTGTACGAAAAAGCAAGTTTATTACATCTCCGATTATTGTCGGACTTTTCAGACCGGTTCTGTACCTGCCCGACAACTCCGATGAAAAGCTGAAATATGTTTTTATGCATGAGAAAATTCATCAAAAACGGCGCGACCTTATCGTAAAATGGCTGGCGGTTATCGCAAGCATCATACATTGGTTCAATCCGTTTTCATACATAATTTTAAGGCAGATCGACACTGAATGTGAGCTTTCGTGCGATTTTGAGGTGACAAAGAACCTTTCCTCAGCGGAACGAAAGGAATATATGCAGGTCATTCTTGCCTTTGCGGAATCAAACACCGCCGGAAACCCGCTCATCGCAAAATTCAGCAGTGATAAACGACTTCTTAAAAAGCGTTTTTCTCTTATAAAGACGCCGCCCCGAACCTGTTCGGCTATGTCGGTGATGTCGGGGTTGCTTGCGCTTATCATTCTGCTTTGCGCCGCGTGCGTCAACGGAAGATTCAAGCCGAACAAATCCACCGAGAGCCAAAATCTTATATCGGTGAACTCTGATACCGACAGGAATGACGCAGCGGCCGAACAGGAAACTGAAGAAGCCCCGAACATTAAACCTGAGCTTCAGCCGCCTTTATCAGAAAAGCTTCGAAACACCGCCGGTTCATCATCTGTGAAAAACACGAATGTCGAAAGGGAACGGACAGGGTTCAAAAAAACAGTATCGGGAAAAAGTTCCTCCGAACCGACTTCATCGGATAATTCAAGGAATTCGGAAAATTCGGAAAGTTCGGCAAATTCGGGAAATTTAAACACACAAAAGGAAACCCCGAAGATAAAATCAACCGAAAGACTTGATGAAGCCGGAAGCTTTGACCTTATATCTTTAAAAAACGATAACGGAATCTCATATATCCGTGACGTACTTAAGCAGGACGGAAAGCTCGAATCGAGCGCTTCTTCCTCCGATTTGACGCAAAGTTACATCGTGGGAAGTTATTCCTATAAAGATAATAAAGCCAAGAAAAACGGAAATATCCGCTGTGATGAAAACGGCAATATTTCAGTGTATTTTGAAACGAATTCAGACAACATTATGGGTGTAAGCATTTCCGATTCCTCAACAAATGAACCGGTCGGAAGCTATGGGGTTCTTGCTAACAACGATAACGTCTATTCATTCTGCGGACTTAATAAAGACAAAAGCTATGATATAGAGATTGAGAGTAAAACAACCGGTGAATGGGCTGTCGAAGGCAGCTATATTATCTATTAAATAAAATCTGCCCCATCCGCAGGGCAACACTCTATGCGGACACAGAAAGGAGAAACCAATGAAAAAAATTTTTTGTATTATTGCATCAATATTCGTTATGACGTCGGCTCTTTGCGTCAGCGCCGCCGAAATGAATTCCGCACAGGCTGAAAGATTAAACAGCCTCGGAATAATGAACGGTGACCCGGACGGAAGCTTGCGATTAAATGACAGTATTACCCGCGCCGAGGCCGCAAAAATGCTTTGCATCGCCAAAACAACACAGGATTTCATTGACTCTTCAGAGATAACTGATAGCTTTAATGATGTTCCTGAATCTCACTGGGCATATCGCTACATATGCTATGCAAAGAAAAACGGAATTGCAAACGGTGACGAAAACGGAAATTTTAACCCTGAGGCAAATATTACAAATGCCGAAATAACAAAAATGGTAGTGAGCCTCTTAGGCTACTCAGTGTTCGCCGATATCAACGGAGGCTATCCGGCAGGTTATATGATGGCCGCAACAAGATTCGGCATTACCGATGGGCTTACGCTGATAACGGATTCCCCGGCGATAAGAAGCGATGTTGGAATAATGATAAACAATGCGCTTGACACCCCGCTGATGGTCAACACCTCAGAAAACGGCGATGAAGAATTTTCGATTATGGACGGTAATAACGGTGAACCCCGTAAAACTCTTCTGACCGAAAGGAATATGAAATAGAAACTGCTTTGCGTGGGAAATAAGCTGTTTTTTATTTCTCACGCAAGGATTTTTCCTTTTAGTTATATCTTCAATCATACATATTTTAGGGCTTATATTGTAATAATAAAAAAATTTAAATTTTTTTAAAAAAGGGCTTGACAAATGATAAACTTCGTAGTATAATATATCTTGTTCGCGGGACAGTTCGACAACAAGCAAGGCATCAATGCGAACTTAATTTATGCACCTTTAGCTCAGCTGGCTAGAGCACCTGACTCTTAATCAGGGTGTCCAGGGTTCGAATCCCTGAAGGTGTACCAATTAAAAACGCTGTAACCATAACGGTTGCAGCGTTTTTTACATCTTCCTCTTTTTCTTAAATTTCTCGTTTTACATCAACGCTGACATCAACTAAGTTAAAACCTGATAATACTACTTAATATATTCCTATCTGCCTTTTATAGTCAGACAAAGTAATTCCTGCATTCTTTTTAAAGAAGCGGGAAAAATAGTTAAATTCAGAAAATCCGGTCATATGTGAAATTTCGCTGAGTGAATATCTGTTTTCGCGAATCAATGTTTTTATATAGTTTGTTTTAAGTCGGTGATAATATTGAAGCGGCGAAATGTTATAAACCTCTTTAAATCTATGTCGGAAACTGTCATAGCTTATGTTAAGTTCCTGCGTGATAAACTCTAAATCTATATACGAATTTTCCAAACACTCTTCCATATAATTTATAACCTCAGGCATAGCATCGGTTTTCAGCGTTACTTTGTTAAGCAAAATTTTGTTAAGCCCCGAAAGAATATTATAAAAATATCCGATATAATCAAAAAAGTTACTGTTCACTCTGTTAAATGCCTCATTAAGCTCTGCAAACATATCATTGATTTTACAGTTATCGCACTTTATCAATATAGGTTCCGGAGGCAGCGGAATGTCCGAAGCGAAGAAAATGCATATACTTTCGCCACGGTTTATTATCGTTTTGTGATAGTCTATATCAGTACGACTCTCTTTCGGAATATAAAGAACGCTTCCTCTGTAAAAGTCTATTTCTTTTCCGTTATAAAAAATCTTTGTATCACCGCTCAATTTCATCCCAAACTGATAAAAATTCGTCTGAGCGCCGTGTTTTATTTTTGTTCCGGCAGGACCGCTGCTCACTTTAAAAACATCGTTTATTTTTATCATACTCCAATCATATTCGCTTAAAATCGTCTTCATTAAAGGTTACCGCCTTAGTGTA
>CAJKNM010000029.1 GCA_905201285.1 uncultured Eubacteriales bacterium
ACAGACTTTGTGTAATGATACCCCGTATAGCTTGCGTCCACGCCCGGAGTACCGCTGTCCGTGTTACCTTTTTTCTGCCCGTCAATATCGTAACCGTCTGACCATTTTACACCGTGATTCATAGCGGTCTGTCCCGATTTGGTGTATTCGGGTACACGGTAAGTTAAAACCGTTGTGTCCTTATTGCATACCGGGCACCACTGCGTTTCATAGGTTACGGTTGCATTCATATCAAGCTCATTTGTGCGGTTATTGGTTTTGAGCCAATTATCCGCAGGATCTTCGTAATTGCTTTTCTGTGCCGCAAAGACATTCATTACAGGGAGTGTTCCCAAAATCATTACAACTGCAAGAAATGCCGACATTAGCGATTTCATTTTTAAACTGTGTTTTGTTTTCATTATTTCTGATACCTCCATTTTAGTTTAAGTTTATACCACCGGTCTGTTCTTCTTCCGGTCCGGTATTTTGTATTTCTTCAAGTTTTTCTCTTGCCCAATCCGGCAAGTATTCGTCCTTTAGTACGCCGAGAACATTTTCTCTGTTCCATCTCGCCTTATCACCGTCATACAGACAAGTCGCATACACAGCTCTGCCTGACGCTGTCGGTCTGCAGCCGAATCCGCCTGTCGCAAGACAAAGCTGATATTCCGGTTTCCAATATTCTTCTTTCATTGACATATGGTTTAATACAATGACCTTTCCTTCCATATCAACACTCTCGTCCATGCAATGTTTTCTGCTGAAAAGATTAAGGCCGTTATATTTTTTAATAATTTTTTCTGCAAGAATATTTACTACTCCGGTATGTATTTGCGACAGATAGCCGTCTGCATACTCGCTCGTGTGAGATGTCATAAAGTCCTTTGCCCATTCCTTAACCTCCGGCGACCATCTTCCGTCGTGCTTTGCCATTTTCACCGTGTTGGCAATAACGAACATCATTCGCTGCATACCAAACTCGCTTATACTTTTATCAAGATAGGCTCCGTCTTTATCGACAACATTATCTTTATATGCGTTTGCATAAAGTCCGGTCTGCGGATTCTGAATGAATTCCATACACCTTCTGTTCTCATCACGGCTTGCTCGGTATTCTTCCACGTCGCCGTCATGCTCTGCTGTTCTGTATGAATAAAGGTAAAATTCCACCGCCATAGCTGTTCACCTCACATATTCATTACCGGGGCTGCCTCGGTCTGTTCATTCTGATCCGCCTGCAATTCGGTATTGCTTTCGGCAGTTTTTTGTCCGGCTGAACGCTTTTGAGACTTTTTATTCCCTGCCTTTTTTGTTTCTTTCCCCTCTTCATGATTCTGCTCCTCCTGCTGTGTTAATTTCTGTTCGTATGCTTCAAGCACCACACTGTGGAGATTTTCTCTTCCCTCTTTTGTAATCGGGAAACAAATATCCTCATATTTGGCTCCTGCCTTACGGGAAGGCATTGACACAAACGGACCGTCATTGCCCTCAAAAATCCTCACACCTTTTACAACAAACTCGTCATTGATGGAAACCGAGGCAACTCCCTTTAAGCTTCCGGGTTTGTTAATAAGGTTCACGCTTGCTTTGTAATTCATAAATTCTACCCCTTTCTTTTATATAACTCATCATCCACTTCTTTTAACCTTTCACCGATTGCCCGTATCACATTTACGGTAACGGCATTCCCTGCCTGTTTATACACCTGATTATCGGAATTTACCAAGCATATCTTTTGAGCCTGTTCCTCACTGAATCCCTGCGCTCTCAAACATTCCTGCGGCATAAGCCGCCTTATCCGAAGTTTTTCTAAAATGCCATGTCTGTCTGTTGCGGTTATAGTGAACATCAGACCGTCCTCACCACGAAAACGAGGGCCGTTTTGCCTTTTATACAGCTTGCCGGGTGTTAAGCACGGCATAACGCCTTCAATAATGGCAGAGTTTTCTCCCTTTCTTTTTGTGATTCCGCTGTTATATCGGCTTTTGATACATCGAACAAGCCGTGTCAATACAGGCTCCTCGTTCATATCAATGCAGGAAACAGCGTAAAGACCTGTCTTTCCGCCCTGTCCGCCTGCATTTGCCGCAAGCGTTATTCCGAGTCCTTCGGGATTGTAGCTCCTGTTTGCAAATGCGTCAATCTCGCAATGTCCGACGCATTTATATCCGCCTGCTCTTTCAAGCCCTGCTCTGAAGCCCCCAATACCTGAAAACATATCAAAAAATCTTATCACTGTTTTCTCGCTCCAATCGGGTAACTGAAAGCGTCGCCGACACCTCGTGAGGATATTAAATTTTAATGATTCGTTATTTCTTCTTTCCGCTGTTAATATTAGCCGATTCGTTTTCAGCACACATTTTTAATCTTTTCTGCACTGCTGCGTGCATATTTTCAAGCGATTCCTTTGTGTAGCCTTCAAGAAGCTCATTCGCTTCATTTTCGGTAAGCCGTACCCCTGCGTCGTACTCGTGCAGGAATTTTCCGCTTTCCACCATAGGTGTGATAACCAGCCGAACACCGTCAAACACAACTTTGATATATGTGTTATGTCCTATTTTCCTCAATAGTTCTCGGAATAAAAACGGTAGTGTGATTCGGCCTCTTGTACCTGTAGTCCTGTAAATAGTTAAACTCATAATCACCATCTCCAAATAAACTTAATTGTATCGGTTCGTTTTTTCTTCTTTCGTTTATATCGTAGTTTGCGATCAATAGCTCCTTGAATCTGCTACCTGAATCGTATCTGTGGGCAAGAGAGTTTGCACGGGTATGCTCGACAATCGTATAGTCCTTATACAGTTCCTTAACAAATTCGCAGTCATTGTACGACAATAAAAATTTGCCCTTAATTTCTTTTAAGGTGTCATACAGTCTGACATGGTCTTCTTTCGGGAACTCCACCATATAATGGCCTTCCGTTTCAACATACGGCGGATCAAGATAGAAAAATGATTCGTACCTGTCGTACTGTTTTATAAGGCTTTCAAAATCCTTATTCTCAATCACAGTTTCTCTCAGCCTGAATGCCGCCGCAGAGAGTGTTTCCAGTGTACTCAAAAGATTTACGGGCTGACCGCCGAAGCTTTTGCCTCCGCTGCCGTAGCTGTATCTTATAAGCTTGTAAAAGGCTGCCGCCCTCTCCACATCGTAAAGCTGCGATTTCTCTGTTAAAATCTTTACGATTTCCTCTGCATCCCGTTTGTTAAAATACTCGTTTGCCGTCTGCAATTCTTCTTGCATATACGGATATTCCGGCTCATCGCCGTTTAAGAAGTTTTGCAGTATACTAAACTCCTGCCTGCTGTGAAGCGGCAAAAAATTTAAGGCTTTGATTAACGCCAGCGGCCTTTCCTTTACACATCTGAACATATTTACAAGGTCGCCGTTAAAATCGTTATACACCTCAAACCTTTCTTTCATCTTTGCAAAGAGAACAGAAGCTCCTCCGCCGAACACCTCGATATATCTTCCGTAAATCAAGGGGAATGACCAAAGGATTATATCTCTCATTGCACGTTTGCCGCCTATATACGGAATCGGACTGTTTTGATATTTCACTACCTCAAACACCTCCGATTTGGCATAAACTAAAAAAGCGGCTGATGTTGTCAGTTATGACTTATCAGCCGCCGCATTTCTACGATATTCTTGATTTCGGGAACATCTCTTATTCTGTTGCTTTTACTCTTGGGTTTCATGTTTTTCTTCCTTTCCGCAAAAACAAAAAAAGCGGTCAATTCGTGTGTAATCACACAAACTGACCGCCTTCTTAAATTATTCTTATTTAATTTTGCTTTCTGTTTAAGTACCTCTCCTCTCTTTTAGATTCTTCGCCGCTTACTATAAAGCAGCACATCGTAACAACACCGAAAACAGCTCCGATTGTTACTCCGCCTATAAATGTTAACACATAACTCACTTTGATTCACCCCTGCATTTCTATTATTGGTTCTTCTGCTTCTTCCATATCCTCGTTATCTGCCGTAATTTCAAACTTTGACTCACCGTATGGCTTAACCGTTGACCTTTCCAAAAAGTCTTCGCCTCTTTTTGTAAAATATGCTACTTCATATTCGTTGGCGTCTAATATCTCGCCATCTCCGTAAACAAAGCTTTTAACATTTACCTCTACCCTCTCGGCGTCCGGGTTGTCTTTCATAAAATTCTGATATTTTATCCAATTTTTAAGGTGGTCTTCTCTTTCCGGAATTCCGCCGCACAAAAATGATTCTTTTGCTCCGTTGTCTGCCGATACCGTTACCTTTGAAAACAAAACCGCCATTATATCACCTTCCTTACTTAATCCGTATTGTCTGTCCTTTATATGAGTATGTATTTTGCCTGCGGTTCATCGGATTGTTCACATAGCTCTGTTTTCTTTTCCGCTTATCTTTATATCCGCTTATACCGTACTTCTCAATAAATTTGGCATTGATAATCAGACAAAGAATTTTATCATCTATAACGCCGTCCTCGGTCAGATCTTCCTCCGCAAGACCTGTTTCCATTTCTGCGAGCATTCTGACTGCGTGATACAAATTATATTGTTCTTCACCGTTACTGCCGTTATACATTTTCGGCAGAATATAAATCGGATTGGACACATAGTTTTCAAGGATTGTTCCGAATACTCTGTCAGCGCTCAAAAGATAGATAACAGCAGCTTTTCCGAAATCTAATCTTTTGTCGGTTTTCACGCACTTTCCGTACATTTTCCAAAACAAATCCCTATGCTCCTCATTGCAAAAAATAAATTCATCAAACAAAAATCTGTCCAATGAATTCATAACCCTTTTTATAATACTTCCGCATCCGTATTCACGCATATACTCTTTTAACATTCCGGCATACTGTGCTTTCAGCCTTTTTTCTTCTTTACTGCATCTCCCCATATCGGGTATCTGCTGCATCATACATTCGTAAGCGAAAAGCTTCGTACCCGACATAAACTTCGCCGACATCAATCCTCAACCCCCGCATCTATGTAATCCGGCAAGTGTGCATCTTCATCGTATGCAAACTGTGTTAAAATTCTGTACCCCCGAATTGTTTCAAGAATATATACTTCCAATACTTCGAGAGCATTTTCAATTGTTTCGAGCATACCCTCAATACTAAACGGGTTATATATCAGCTTTGCAGTCCATTCATTAAAATCATCAATGTCAAATCCTTCATTCAGCATTGATGCTTTTATATCCTCGGTAAGCAAATCGAGACATCCTGTAATACCGACTATCATATTCATAAGGACAACCGTGCTTTTATTGCCGCCTTTAATTAAGTCTGATAATTCTGCGTCATTGACATCCATTGCCACAGAAATATCATCTGCTGCAAACTTGAACCTGTATATTTTTATCTGTATTTCGATTAAAATATCAATATTTCTTTTCATTCCATTCGCACCTCGCATAATTTGGTTTCTGTTCGTTTTTAACATCTTCGTTTAACCGCCTTCTTCTCGCTTTTAACCACAAAAAAAGACGGTACATTCTTTTTCAGAACATACCGCCTACATGATCATTTCAATATTTTCCTGTTTTGTTTCAATTCCAAGCTCATCGTATCGCTCCCGCATATATTCCGCAGGAGACATTTCAAGCGCCCGTCCTGCTGCTCCATATGACGGAAGACCGTTTTCATTCTTAAATTCTGTCTGTTTCGGAATCTTACCGGTTCGGAGCATAAAGTCGTCAATAGCCTCCATAACCTCCGGCTTGTCCCACACTTTTTGCCCGTCAGTGTGTTTTATGTCGAGGTTCTTATCCTGCTCTGCCTTCTGCTGCATCCACTGCCCCAATTCTCGGCTTAAAATTTCACTGATATACTTCTGTTTCGTAATCTTTGTTTCCTCAACAAACTCATCAAGCTTGTCAAACAGCTTGCCGTCAATTTTAACGGCTAAAATTCTGCTCTCCGACATTTTTTCACCTCCCTCATTCTACATTCCACCCATTGTCATTTCCTCTGACTGATTATCCTCGCCCAATATTTCTGCGAGCGTCAAGCCTTCAAGCAAAACAGCGCCGTTATCACAAAATTTACAGTCGCATTCATCCATGACAGATTCGGCATACTGTTCAAACATAAAAAACTCCTCAATATCTTCATCTATATAGTAGTCATCGTTTTCATCTATTAAAGCCCGACCTAACCTTTCTTTATCGTATACATTATCAAAATATCGGAAGTTGTCTATGTTATCTTCAAGTTTTATGATTGATGCACTGTCGTATCTGTCCGCAAAATCAATAACAGCCTCCAGCTTGTCAAGTTCATTGTTTTTTTCTGCCCTTTCAACTGCGCGAAGCACATTATTTGCCGCATATATACTTTCGGTTGCTGTAATATCCTGCACTCTTTCAAACCACAGATTATCCGTTTCTTTATCCTCTAACTTGATACTGCATTCATCAGTATTTGTTGCTCCGAGTCTTTTCAATGCTTTTTTTATTGCAAGTTCATGTGTCGGCAAATACAAATATTCTGTTCTGTCTTCTTTTTCCAGCTCAGCAAAAATCCTGCATTGGTCATAAAGGTATTCCGGGAAATTATGCCCGTCATATTCATTTATGAACTTCGCTCCCTCGTGTTCAAACAGCATTCCTTTTTCAGTCACTTTACCTTTTCCTGAATTCATAAGCTCCCTTCCTATTTTAGCGAGATCAGCATTTTCCATCTCACAGGGATTCCACCCGATATGTACTGCCTTAAAATGTGTCCTTCCGATGCTTTCCATACTGCTCATATCCTGCACAAGCGTATAATTATGTATGTTATATGTAACATTGATTATCTCCGTAAGACTATGCGGCGCTCTTGCTTCGCACACGGCTTCAAAAATATTTAATTCGTTCTTATCAAAACTGTCAAGGCATTTCGCAAGAAAGTTCAGTTCATCGACATCGGCAAAATCAGTTACAAGCCATTTTAATGCGGCATAGTTCGTTCCTATCACATACTGACTCGTTTTTAACTTATCCTTCACCCCCAACTCATCAAACTTTGACGACAAATATTCCTCATTGCAAGGGAATTCTATGGTTGTTTGATTTTCCTCAAATCTAAAATCAACGGTAAACATTTAACTCACCCTTTCGCTACATTTTTTGTTCCTGCTGCTGATCCTGCTCATCAAGCGTTGTCAGCCGTTTATCAAAATCCGGAACACTTTCTTTTAGTTTTTCCTTCACATCGGCAAGTATATTTTCAACATCGCTGCTTAATTCAAATCCGGCAGACAATGTATCTTCAACACATCTGTATAATTCAAACCGTTCATCAGCAGAGAATATTTGATTTTCAGGCAATAACCCTGCCCGTTTTACGAAATCCTCTTTTGCTCTTTCGTAATCTTCATAGTAATGTCCGTGATCCAAACTGTTGTTTTTACAGTCCCAAGTCACAAATTCAAAGCTGCCGTCACTATGCTCCGTTCCGGCAAGAACAACATCGTTATACTCCAACAGCTTTTTTTATGGTGCATTAAGGTCAACTGCCGTTAATTCCGGACTGTTATCCATCACTTTAAGAAACTCTTTTGTGTTGCGTACAACATTCTCTATTTTGCCATAAATCTTATTGACGATATTTGAGAATTGTTTGTCCGCCGAATAAAGCATATCACCTTTGCTGTCAACCCTAAAAATCACTTTATCGCCCTCTGAAATTTCAATGCTGTCATCTGCGAGTTTCACCTCCTGTTCTAATTGATTTTCAAGCTTAGTGTACACCTGTTGTAAAAATTTTTTCTCATTCATTTTTTTCATCCTTTCATTTTTATACAAAAAAAGAGGCAACTTCCTTTAATGGGAATTACCTCTGATTATGCTATTTAGTTTTTTATTCATAGGTTCAAATCCTTTAAGATGAACCTTATATTCTTTGCTGTTTTTGCCTCTGTCGCAGTTCAAATCCTACAAAACAGAAGCATATATCTCTGAGAATCGAGTACGAAAAAGGGTTTGCGGAAATCCCGCAAACCCTCGTCATTGCTGACCAAATCGACATTATATCTTTTTGGTTCGGCTTTCGTGGCGTCCCGGACAGGAATCGAACCTGCGACGTTTCGCTTAGGAGGCGAACCCTCTATCCTACTGAGGTACCGGGACATAATCAAAATATTAAAAACACAATATATATAATAATCCATTCTCGGCCATTTGTCAAGAAAAACTTTATTCACACAAGCAGATTTTCGGCATATACCTTATATTAGGAGGTTTGATGCAGATGAATAACAGAAAAAATGACTTTGCGGAATTTAACACCGCTCTTGACCGGCTGATGCGCGGCGGAAGCTTTACAGAGCCTGCCGTTCCGACCGCCACTCTCTCAGAGGGCGCAGATTTCAAAGGCGGAACATCACCGCACCAAAACGCCGCTCTCGGGACCCTTATACTTCAGGTTTCAACAGCAAGCGGTTCTGTCCCAATTCAGGGGGCAAGGGTCACGGTTATGCAAACAGGCGGCTCAGTTCTTGACATTCTTACAACAAACAACAGCGGAAAGACCGCACCGATTAGCCTATACGCTCCCGCGCTTCAATATTCTCAAACGCCGGGAAATGTTATTCCATACTCTACATATAATATCCGAATCGAAAAGCCCGGCTATTATACCCAGGAATTTTTAAACGTTCCGATATTCGCGGGGATAGAATCAATCCAATACGTATCTCTCGACCCGCTCGGCGAGGACGCCTTACCCGGCGACCGCCTGACCGTAAACGAGTCACAGCCGAACGTTCTTATGTCCGGCGAGGGGGTGGAAAAATGAAATTTAACTTTACCATTCCCGAAAAAATAGTCGTTCATCTCGGCTCACCCGATGACCCGACCGCACGCAATGTAACCGTTCCCTTCACCGATTATATCAAGAATGTTGCGTCCAGCGAGATATATCCCACCTGGCCCGAGAACGCTATCCGCGCAAACATTTATGCCCAGATAAGCTTCGCTCTGAACAGGATTTTTACCGAATATTATCGCGCAAGGGGATATAACTTTGACATAACAAATTCGACCCAATATGACCAGTCATTTGTATACGAACGAAATGTTTTTGACAACATCAGCCGAATCGTGGACGATATATTCAATAGCTATATCGTTCGCTCGGGCGATATCACGCCGCTTTACGCCCGTTATTGTAACGGTACGACATCCACCTGTCCCGGCGGAATGTCGCAATGGGGAAGTGTATCTCTCGCCAACCAGGGCTATACACCGTTTCGGATTCTGACGTCGTATTACGGCGACATTTCACTTGTCGAGAACGCACCCGTCGCAAATGTTCCGGAAAGCTATCCCGGAACTCCGCTCAGAGTGGGTGACAGCGGCCTTGATGTAAAGCTTTTACAGATTGCGCTTAACCGAATCTCAAAAAATTATCCCGCAATCCCCAAAATTGCATATCCCGACGGCTTCTTTGACCCGGTGACTGAGTCCGCCGTAAAAGAATTTCAGAACATATTCAATTTAACACAGGACGGCGTCGTCGGCAGGGCAACCTGGTACAAAGTTGCCTCGGTCATTGCCGGAATAAAACGGCTCTCTGAGCTTGACCCGGAAAGAATTCCGTCAGAGCTTGTAAGCGGACAGTTCAAAGAGGTTTTAGAGGAGGGCGACAGCGGAACGGGAGTTATCGCTCTTCAATACTTTTTGACCTTCATAGCCGAATTTAATGACTTTATTCCTCAGGTAGCCATTGACGGAAGCTTCGGTCCTCAAACCACTAACGCAGTAAAACAATTTCAACGTTCTGTCGGCCTTCCCGAAACCGGCATAGTTGACAAGACAACGTGGGACTCACTATATTCCTCATTTTTAACAAAATATAACTCTCTCCCCGCCGAGTACCGAACCTCTGCCACCGCTCCGTATCCGGGCGAACCGCTGACCATCGGTTCAAGCGGCGAAAGCGTAACCACTCTCCAGCGCTATCTTCAGCTTATAAGTAAGACCTTTCCCGAGATTCCGGAGGTTGAGATTACCGGAACCTTTGACACTCAAACTCTCAATGCGGTAAACGCATACGCAAGGGAATTCGGCCTTCCCGAGCGCGGAGATGTCAACTATGTGCTATGGAACAGCATCTCGAACCTGTATTCAAGCCTGCTTCAAGGTGAGGAAAAATCCTTCGGGCAGTACCCCGGCTATCCACTCTCGGAAAACAGCGGCACACAAAACGCATGACAGGAGGAAATCAGCTATGAAAACTTCAATGTATGACAACAGACAAAACGTTGCCGAGCTTCAGACTGCGCTTCGGCATATGCACGCCATGGGAACGACAATTCCGCTTATAAACCCCGACGGATTTTTGGGGCCGGAAACCACCGCGGCGGTAGTAGCGGCACAGCGCTTCTTTTCGATTCCAGATACCGGAGTTGTGGACTTTGAAACGTGGACGCTTATTTTTAATGATTACCTCGACTTTCTGAGCCGAAATATCTTTATATAATGTAAGGCGCGAAATACTCCGAGAATTATTGAAATTTCCCATTGCATATTATACTTAAATATGTTATACTGGTTTAAGCAGTATATAAAACTGAATTCATCTAAAGCTAAAGGAAGGTAAGTGCAGATTATGGAAAATTATAAAAAGTACCAAAAAGGTTATTTTATGCCCCCTGTTTGTGAAATGAAATGGGCTAAAAAGGACGCTGTTACAAAGGCTCCGTCATGGTGCAGTGTTGACCTAAGAGACGGCAACCAGGCATTGGTTGTTCCTATGAGCCTTGACGACAAGATTGAGTTTTTCAAGTATCTGCTAAAGCTTGGCTTTAAAGAAATAGAGGTTGGCTTTCCCGCCGCGTCAGAAACAGAATATCTGTTTCTGCGCAGGCTGATAGAGGACAACCTTATCCCCGATGACGTCACCATTCAGGTTTTGACACAGGCGCGCGAGCATATCATCAAAAAAACCTTCGATGCGTTAAAAGGCGCTAAATCCGCCATTGTCCACCTGTATAACTCCACCTCTGTTGCTCAGAGAGAACAGGTCTTTAGAAAGTCAAAGGAAGAGATTTTAAAGCTTGCGGTTGACGGTGCGGTTATGCTTAATGACTTCGCCAAAAACACCGAGGGTAACTTCCGCTTTGAATACAGCCCCGAGAGCTTTACCGGTACGGAAATAGACTATGCTCTTGAGGTGTGCAACGCCGTTCTTGACGTTTGGAAGCCGACCCCTGACAAAAAGGCAATTATTAACCTCCCCGTTACGGTCGAAATGTCACTTCCGCACGTTTATGCGTCTCAGGTTGAATATATGAACGACAACCTCAAATACCGCGACTGCGTTGAGCTTTCGCTTCATCCGCACAACGACCGCGGCTGCGGCGTTGCTGATACCGAGCTTGGACTTCTTGCCGGTGCCGACCGTGTTGAAGGAACGCTTTTCGGAAACGGCGAGCGCACGGGTAACGTTGACATTGTTACCGTTGCGCTTAATATGTACGTTCTCGGCGTTGACCCAAAGCTTGACTTCTCGAACCTCCCCGAGGTCATCGAGACATATGAAAGGCTCACCAATATGAGCATCGACCCGCGTCATCCGTACAGCGGAAAGCTTGTCTTCGCCGCGTTCTCCGGTTCACATCAGGACGCTATCGCCAAGGGTATGAAATGGCGCGAAGAAAAGCATCTTGACACATGGACGGTTCCTTACCTTCCGATTGACCCGAAAGACCTCGGAAGAGAATACGAGGGCGATGTCATCCGAATCAACAGCCAGTCGGGCAAGGGCGGAATCGGCTTTCTTATGGAACAGCGGTTCGGCTATGTCCTTCCTAAGGATATGCGCGAGGACTTTGGCTATTGTGTAAAGAACGTCTCTGACCACCTTCACAAAGAGCTTCACCCTGATGAGATACATAAGATATTCAATAATGAATATGTAAATATAGATACACCGATTAAGCTTATCTCCTGTCACTTTGAACAGAAGAACGGCATTATCGCCCATGTCACCATCGATGAAAACGGAAGTGTTTATGAGCTTACCGGCTGCGGAAACGGCCGCCTTGACGCTGTCTATGCGGCGCTCGGTGAAATCCTCCCCGCGGGGTACTCGGTCGGAAGCTATAGCGAACACGCTATCGGCCAAGGCTCAAATTCACAGGCTTGCGCTTACATATGCCTGACCTCGGATACCGAAAAACCCGTTTGGGGTGTCGGAACCGATAACGATATTATCGTTGCTTCTCTTCATGCCCTGCTCAGTGCGGTGAACCGTGCAAAGCAGCAGCGTAAGGATTAATGAGCCGTGTTGTCTCGGTAATCACACATTCTTAAATATAAATTATGAATTTAATTAACGGAGCTGATGAAATGAAACGTCTTTTATCATTAATTATAACACTGATGATTGCGTTATGTTCGTCCGCTCCTTTTGTATATGCGAATGAGGGAAAGTATACATCCGGAAGCGGCTATAACGCCTATGAGGGTTATGCAACACGTGAGCAGGCGGTTTCGTGCTTTATCAAGGCTGTGGGAATCGACCGCTTTCGTTCCGACCGTAAGATTCTTGATAAATTCTCGGACAAGTCAAAGGTTTCTTATCCTTATATAGAAGAAATGTCCGCCGCGGTGTATTCGGGCTTAATCAACGGCTATGAGGACGGAACGCTTCGTCCTCAAGAGCCGATTAAACGAATTGAGGCTCTCGTTATCTTAAGCCGTGCGCTGAGTCACACCGACCTGTCCGCTCGCTATGACACAAGCTTTTCGGATACCCCGAAATGGGCAAGCAAGCAAGTAAACCGCCTTGCGGCCGCGGGAATAATTCAAGGCTATGGCGACGGAAGGCTCGGTGCAGACGACTTCTTGACCCTTGAACAGGTCAATATGATATGCGGCCGCATCGGTCACTTTACAGGTCCGACCGGCGACTTTTACACCTATGTTAATTCCGAATGGCTGAATTCGACCGAGCTTTCGGGCGGAGAATCGGTTGTATCCGATATAAACAAGCTCTCACAAGATACAAACCGCCGAATCGGCGATATAATATTCTCGCTTTATCGAAAGCATTATAATGACGGCAAGAAGTTTGACCGAGATTCTGACGAATTCAGAATCATCTCCGTCTACTCCGCCGCGGCAAATCAAGGCTATCGTGACAAAATCGGTTTTGAACCGATTAAAAAATACATTTCGGATATTGACGGTGTAAAAACCGCGGAAGAGCTTCTGACCGTTATGGCGGAACTTGAAAATTGCGGCTTTACGACCTTGCTTCCTCTCGGTCTTGACACAAATATATATGACTCTTCCTCTTATACCCTCTCGCTTTCACACAGCTATACCGGTATAGGAAGCGCAATGTGGGAAAGTGATTCCACCGATAAATACGAACAGTATTATATAGACTATATAGAGGCGCTGCTTACGCTTATTGGGGACTCTGACCCGAGTAATTCAGCCGAGAGAGCCGCCGGGGTCTGCAAAAAGCTTGCCTCTGCCGGCTCCGGCGCAAAGGTCAGCATTGATACAGAAACAACCGTGTATAGCGTAAGTGATTTCGGAAGGCTTGTTCCCGAAATCAATATTACGAAGTATCTCAAGGCTTTAGGCTTTGAAAAGGCAAAAACCGTTATGGTTTATAACAAAAAATACCTATCGGCGGTCTCAGAATACTTAACCGATAAATCGCTCGGCGAAGCAAAGGCATACCTTAAGGCCTCGCTTCTTGACAGTACCTCGGCATATCTGACCACCGCCTCGTTTAACGCCCGTCAGGACTATTATAACAAGCTATACGGCACAAAGTCAAACTTTATTCCGTCGGATTACGCAGTGGGGGCGGTTCAAAATCTTATGGGCTGGGAACTCGGAAGGCTCTATGTCAATATGTATCTTCCCGAATACATAAAAAGCTCGGTTGAGGATATGACCCAAAAGATTATCAATGAGTACGAAAAGCTTATAAATTCCTGTACCCGTATGACTCCTCAGACCCGTTCAAACGCGGTTAAAAAGCTGAAAGCCATAACCGTGAACGCCGCCTTTCCCGATGATTTTGACAGATATATTGACAAAAGCTATTCAATACGCCCCATTGAGGAGGGCGGAAGCCTTGTTGAATATATGACCGAATCGTCAAAAAGCTATCATTTGTTCTGTGCGGACGTTATAAACAAGGGTGCCAAAGCAGCGTCAAAAGGGTGGACAATCTATCCCCAGACGGTGAACGCAATGTATGATCCAACGTCAAACAGCATAACTATTCCCGCCGCAATTCTTCAGCAGCCATACTATGACTCAACGGCGCCGTTTGAGGAAAACCTCGGCGGAATCGGCACGGTTATCGCACATGAGATAAGTCACGCTTTTGATTCGCTCGGCTCACAATTTGACGAAAACGGCAACGTGAAGAATTGGTGGAACGATTCCGACCGCACGGCGTTTGAGTCGCTCTGCAAGCAAACAGCGGACGAGTACAGCGACATTTCCGTAGACGGTGTAAAGGTCAACGGCGACCTGACCCTTGACGAAAACCTCGCCGACCTCGCCGGAATGTCGTGTATATTAAGCCTTGCCGGCAAGGACAATCCGAACCTCGAAAGCCTCTTCCGCTCTTATGCAAGGCTGTGGCGTACAAAAATGACCGATGACTATGCAAGGCTTTCACGGATAAGCGATGTTCACGCACCGCCAAAGGTTCGCGTTAACCGTGTTTTGTCGAACTTTGATACATTCTTAAACTTCTATGATGTCAAGGAGGGTGACGGAATGTTCGTCCCCGCAGACAAACGAATAAACTTCTGGAAGTAATCATGGAGGAAACCTATATGAAAATCACATTTTTAGACGCTGCAACTCTCGGCGACGATTTGATACGCAGGATACCCGAACTCTTCGGCCGATTCGGTGAGGTTGTAATCCGAAATTCCACCGCCACAACCGAGGTAGAAGCCGCAATATCCGACAGCGAGGTTGTTGTTGTCAACAAAATCAAGCTTAACTCGTCAAACCTCAAAAACGCCGAATCACTTCGGCTTATCTGCGAAGCGGCAACAGGATTTGACAATATAGACACGGAATTTTGCTCAGCGGCAGGCATCGCCGTCTGCAATGTTAAGGCATATTCGACGCACAGTGTCGCACAGCTCACGCTTGCGCTTGCAATGACGCTTATGTGTCATATTCCTCAATATACAGACTATGTGGAATGCGGGGCATACACAGACAGCGGTATAGCCAATATGCTGTCGCCCGTGTATCACGAAATCTGCGGCAGGGTATGGGGAATTGTCGGCGCTGGCAACATCGGTATGCAGGTGGCTAAAGTTGCTGAAGCAATGGGCTGTCGGGTTATAGTAAACAAAAGACACCCTGTTTCGGATATGGAATGTACCGACATTGACACCCTCTGTAAAACAGCGGATATTATATCCGTCCACACCCCTCTGACCGATGAAACCCGAAATCTTATAAACAGAGAACGAATAGCAATGATGAAGCCCGACGCGATATTTATAAACGTTGCGCGCGGGGCCGTTGCGGATGAAGCGGCGCTGACCGAGGCGATAGAACAAAACCGTCTCGGCGGACTCGGAATCGATGTGTATAGCGAAGAGCCTTTTCCGGCTTCTCATCCGTATAACAGAATACTGAATCATCCGAATACCTGTTTTACTCCGCATATTGCATGGGGAGCATATGAAGCAAGGCTTCGCTGTCTTAAAACCATTGCCGATAATATAGATGCCTTTCTCAGCGGCAAAACAACCGGCCGCATAGATATATGAATATAACTATTTTATTAAAATATAAGGAGAAAAACTATGGAAAGAGTAGACAAAAACAACTATTATCTTGATATTGCCGAAACGGTAATCGAGCGCGGAACCTGTCTGCGCCGAAACTTCGGTGCAATCATCGTTAAACACGATGAAATCGTATCAACCGGCTACAGCGGCGCACCGAGAGGACGCAAGAACTGTTCCGACCTCGGCTTTTGCACCAGAGAGAAATTAAATATTCCGAGAGGTGAACGCTATGAGCTTTGCCGAAGCGTTCACGCAGAGGCAAACTGTATCATTTCAGCCGCACGCCGTGACACAATCGGCGCGACGCTCTATCTCGCCGGCCGTGATGTTAAGACGGGCGAGCTTGTTTCAAACGCCTGTTGCTGTGCTATGTGCAAGAGAATGGTCATAAACGCGGGAATCGAAAAGGTTATCGTCAGAAACACACAGACCGAATACACCACCTATATGGTTAATGACTGGATAGAAAACGACGATTCGCTGAGCGGAAAGTTCGGCTATTGATTGGGATAAATTCCTGCGTTCCGGAATAAACTACATATGAAAAGCAGAATGGAGACTATAGCTAAATGAAGGTATCTATACTTGGCTCTACCGGTTCTATCGGCACTCAGGCGCTTGAGGTTGTCGAGGACTTAAAAGGGATATATAATATTGAAGTAACGGCTGTTTCGGCTTCTTCAAACATAAAACTTCTTGAAGAACAAATACGAAAGTTCAAGCCCAAATATGCCGCTGTATTTGATGAAAACCGTGCAAGGGAATTAAAAACCGCGGTCAGCGACACGACTTGCCATGTGGTTTCGGGTCAGGAAGGCTTGTGCTTTATCGCCGCGGAAGCCGACTGTGATATGGTTCTATCCTCTATTGTCGGATTTGCAGGACTTGTCCCCACAATGCGGGCAATTTCAGCCGGAAAGGATATTGCCCTCGCCAACAAGGAAACCCTCGTCACCGCCGGAAGGCTTTTTATGGATGCCGTATCAGAGCACAATGTTCGGCTTCTGCCCGTTGACAGCGAACACTGTGCTATATTCCAGTCGCTTCAGGCAGGGAATCACAGCGAGCTTAAAAAGATTCTTCTTACCGCGTCGGGCGGGCCGTTTTTCGGCAGAGCCGCGGCCGAGCTTGTCAATGTAAAGAAGGAACAGGCGCTTAAACATCCCAACTGGAGTATGGGTGCAAAAATCACCATTGACAGTGCAACGCTTATGAACAAGGGTCTTGAGGTTCTTGAAGCGAGCCACCTCTTTAACGTCGATATTGACGATATAGAGGTCATCGTCCAGCGTGAAAGCATCATACACTCAATGGTGGAATTTCGCGACAAGAGCGTGATTGCACAGCTTTCGGTTCCGTCTATGAAGCACCCGATTCAATACGCCTTCACATACCCCGAAAGGCTCCCGTCACCCGACAAAAGCGTGGACTTTGCCGCGCTTTCGAGCCTGAGCTTTGCAAGGCCGGACGAACGCACATTCCGCTGTCTCACGCTTGCGAAGGCGGCAGGCAAGGCGGGGGGGATTATGCCAACG
>CAJKNM010000030.1 GCA_905201285.1 uncultured Eubacteriales bacterium
CACCGCTTCGGACAAGCCGCGTGACGGCATTGACTTCTTTCCGCTCAGTATCGATTATGAAGAAAAAATGTATGCGGTAGGCAAGATTCCCGGCGGCTTTACACGCCGTGAGGGCAGACCGTCAGAACACGCTATTCTTACCTCGCGTGTTATCGACAGACCTATGCGTCCGCTCTTTCCTAAAGATTTAAGAAACGATGTTTCTATCGTTTCTACCGTTTTATCGGTTGAACAGGACAATGCTCCTGAATTCTGTGCCATGATTGGTTCTTCGGCCGCTGTCAGTGTGTCGGATATTCCTTTTAACGGGCCTATCGCCGCTGTTTATGTTGGCTTGATTGACGGTGAATTCATTATAAACCCGACAGAGGCTCAGAGAGAGATTAGCGAGATGAACCTCACCGTTGCCGGAAGCAAGAAAAAGGTCGTTATGATTGAAGCCGGTGCTAATGAGGTTTCTGAGGACGTTATGTTTAACGCGATTATGTTTGCTCATGAGGAAATCAAAAAGCTCTGTGATTTTATTCAGAAGATTCAGGATGAAATCGGAAAACCTAAGTTCGAGTATGAGCATATGGTTGTTGACGAAGAATTGTTTGCTGACATCAGGGACTATGCCGAAGAAATGGTTAAGCAGGCAATGGACACAAACGACAAGACAGTTCGCGATGCAAGACTTCTTGTTGTTTATGATGATGTGTATAACCATTTTGAAGAAAAATATCCTAAGGACGAATTCCAGGCCCAGATAGATGAAGCTCTCTATAAACTTCAGAAAACTGTTGTAAGAAACTGGCTTATGTATGACAAAAAGCGTGTTGACGGCAGAGGTATCCTCGAAATCCGTCCGCTTTCAGCGGAGGTTGGACTTCTTCCCAGAACGCACGGAAGCGGCCTGTTCAGCAGAGGTCAGACTCAGGTTCTCACCGTTGCTACACTCGGCTCACTCGATGATGCCAAGATTATAGACGGCCTTGACAACGAGGAATACAGAAGATACCTTCACCACTATAACTTCCCATCATACAGTGTCGGCGAAACACGTCCGTCACGCGGACCCGGCCGCCGTGAAATCGGTCACGGCGCTTTGGCTGAGCGTGCTCTTGTTCCTGTTCTGCCGTCTGAGGATGAGTTCCCTTATGCTATCCGCCTTGTTTCAGAGGTTTTAAGCTCAAACGGCTCAACATCTCAGGGAAGTATCTGCGGAAGCACTCTTGCGCTTATGGACGCAGGTGTTCCTATTAAGGCTCCTGTTGCCGGTATATCCGTTGGTCTTATCACCGACCCCGACAATGACGATAACTTCCTTACAATGGTTGATATTCAGGGGGTTGAAGACTTCTTCGGCGATATGGACTTTAAGGTTGCCGGTACCAAAAAGGGTATTACCGCTATACAGATGGATTTGAAGGTTGACGGGCTTACCCCCGAAATCATCAGAACCGCTCTCGAACAAACAAAGAATGCAAGATTCTATATCTTAGACGAGGTTATGTTAAAGGCTATCCCCGAACCCAGGAAGGAAATCTCGCCTTACGCTCCTAAGATTATCAATATGACTATCCCCGTTGATAAAATTCGCGAGGTCATCGGTTCGGGCGGCAAGGTTATCCAGGGCATACAGGCTGACACAGGTGCTAAAATCAGCATCGAAGATGACGGTCAGGTATTCATCGCCGCTATCGGCGCCGAATCCGGTGAAAAGGCTAAAAAGATGATTGAAGACATCATAAAAGAGCCCGAAGTCGGCGAGATTTATGAGGGCAAGGTTGTAAGCGTGCTTGACTTTGGTGCTTTCGTAAATATCCTCCCCGGCAAGGACGGTTTGATTCACATTTCAAAGCTTGCTAAGGGCAGAGTCGAGAAAGTTACCGATGTTGTAAACGTCGGTGATACCGTTAAGGTTGAGATTATTGAAATTGACGAAAAGAAGGGCAGAATCAACCTCAGAAGAATCGAAGATTAAAAATAGTTTTTATAAGCACCCTCAAGGCCGATTATAGTCTTGGGGGTGCTTTAACAAAAACGCGGATTGTCCAATCCACCTTAAAATTCTCGATTTTTGTCGGCTTTTCTTTATAGCTGATTATAATTAATATGTTTACAGATAAATTTCAAAAAGAGGTAATGAATAATATGATTACCAGAGAAGCTGTACCGAACGATGCGGAGGCACTCCTTGAAATATATGCTCCTTATGTGAAAGACACTGCTATCACATTTGAATATGACGTTCCTACTGTCGAAGAATTCAAAAACAGAATTGCTAATACTACAAAAAAATATCCGTATCTTGTTGCTATACGTGATAATAAAATCGTGGGTTATGCATACGCAAACACTTTTAAAGACAGAGCCGCATATGACTATGCTGTTGAAACAACTGTGTATGTTGATAAAAGCTGTAAAAAAAGCGGAATAGGCAAGGCTCTGTACCTTGAATTAGAAAAAGCCTTAGCCGCCAAAAATATAATTAACCTTTATGCCTGTATCGCCTACCCTGAAAACGATGATGAATATCTGACAAAAAACAGTGTACAGTTTCACGAACACTTAGGTTATAAACTCGTAGGAAGATTCCATAAATGCGGTTATAAATTCGGACGTTGGTATGATATGGTCTGGATGGAAAAGTTTTTGTCTGCGCACCCTCACAACCGGTAAGCTATGAGGGCGCGTATATAATCTTTGATTTCAAAGAAATTTAAATATTATCTTAAGACTTTGAATATAAGTACTTTAACAAAATAGGGCTTAAAATAGACGACACAATTATCAGAAGAATGACCGATGTAAAGTATACCGGCGTCAGCATTCCGACAGCAAGCCCTTTTTGTGCCACTATCAGCGCAACCTCTCCGCGCGCCATCATTCCGACACCAATCTTTGCAGAATCAAGCCACGAGTTTCTGCAAAGCTTTGCCGCCAATCCACAGCCGATAATCTTTGTTATCATTCCTACAGCAACAAACACAATCGAAAAAACAAGTATCGTCATATTAAAGCTTTCTATATTTGTTTTAAGACCTATGCTTGCAAAGAAAAGCGGCCCGAATATCATATATGAATTTATATCCATCTTTTCGGCAATGTATTCCGAATCACGAATACTGCACAAGATTATTCCGGCAACATAAGCTCCCGTAATATCGGCAATCCCGAAAAACGTTTCTGCTGCATAGGCCATAAACAAGCAAAGAGCCAATCCGATAATCGGTATTCTTCTTGTATGAGGATATTTTGAATCAAATAATCTGAACAGCTTATAAGCTATAAATCCTCCTATACCTGATACAGCAAAGAACAACACGGTATTTATAACCACTTTTCCCACGCTTGAATCAGGTGTTTTAAGTCCAATAACAAAGGTTAAAACAATTATTCCTATAACATCATCGATAACGGCCGCACTCACTATTGTTGTTCCTATTTTGCCTTTTAGATGACCCATCTCGCGAAGCGCCTGTACCGTTATACTTACCGAAGTCGCTGTCAGTATTGTTCCGGTAAACAAGGCCTTATAGAACTCATCACTTCCGATTGGTGAAAAGCCGTAAAACACCATATATAAAAGCGTTCCGCCAATCAGCGGCACAAGAACACCCGTACACGCAATCGCAAATGCAACCGGCCCCGTCTTTAAAAGATCCTTGATGTCTGTTTCAAGACCTGCGGAAAACATAAGTATAATTACGCCTATTTCAGCCATTTGTGAAATAAAATCACTTTGCGCAACCCATCCGAGTATACATGGACCTATCAAAAGCCCGGCAATGATTTCTCCGACAACCTGAGGTGCCTTCACCTTTCGCGCAAGTATACTGCACAATTTGGCAGCCACTAAAATTACTGCAATGTCCCTGAAAATAGTATAGCTTTGCATTTCAATCTCCATTCCGCCGCCCTGTGCCGGCATAAATTGTAATGAAATTTCTCTTATCCTCAGAGCAAGGAATGATAAGAGATTATCACCGACTTTTTATTTTATCACTTTTAAGTAAAAAAAGCAATAGCTTTCATCTATTTTTTCAGGAAATCTTTCTGTAGTTTTAAAACATATGTTACATCAACGTCAAAAAATAAAATATAGTTTTCCTTAGCTCCCCATAACTAACCTGCAAAGCGAATTGGTTGAAAACTATTCTATCACATTTTTTGGTTGTTGTCTTTTTTTGCAACATATCTACTTTAGCATAACAACGGATATATTTTCATCTATTTATATAAAGAGTTTTTTAAACTGTGCTGCGCCTTTTTTAAGTTTAACGGTTTTCTTAACTGTCTTATTTCCGAAATGAACCGTGATGTCATACTCGCCGAAGAAGCCCCTGAACGCAGCAATTCCGTCAACCGCGGGAACGGTAAGCTCCGTTGTCCACTCTGTGTTGATAAGCTTATTCAACGCTTTATATGCCGCCTTTTCGTTATAATCGCCGTCAATCAGACCTGTTGAAGGAAGATTCTCGTCAAACGCAACCCTCTTAGTTGTCAGAACGCCGTCATCGGGCATATTCCACCATGTGATTCCCGTAACGGACGGATGTGAAAAGCACACCTTATAAAGCCGTTCAGCCGCAAGAGCCTGAAGCTCCTCATCATTCTCGCCTCCGAATTTTGACGGAATACTTACCTCGGAAATATTTATCGGTTTTCCAAGCGTCGCATATGTATCGAGGACGTCATAGAGCATTTCCGAGTTATAGACCTTTTGAGGGCCGTTATCGCCTAAGTGACACTGCATACCGATTTCATCGATTCTTACGCCGCGGTTTAACAAATCCTTTATATTCAGATAATATCCGCTGTACTTACCGCAGAATTCAGTAAATGATGCCCAAACTGTGTCATTCAGAATAAGCGTATTGTTCGGGAAGTATCTGTTTGCCAAATCAAAAATCCAAAGGCAATAGTCATCTTCGGGAACAATATACTTTGCGCTGGGATTTCTTCTGTCTCTCATATACACATCATAAATACGCGACGGCTCGTTCACAACGTCAAAGCGTTCAAAAACGTCCTTGTATCTCTCCGAAATTTCTTTAAACCGCTTCTCTATATACGGCTTTAATTCAGAGAAGTCATCAGGAAGCCACCTCGGAATAAACTCATGCCAGAAAAGCGGATGTCCCTTCATTCTTATGTTATGCTTTAAGCAAAATTCCATTACTTTATCAGCGGGCGGCCGTCTGTAGACCTCTGTTTTTGTGTCGGCATCATATCTGAGAAGTCCTTTCTCCGGCTCTGTTCCCTCCCAATAAAGCGGTACAGCCGCACTGTTAAAAAGTTTGCAGAATTTTTCCTCAAAAAGTCTGTTCCTCTCTTCGTCATCATATTGACCGAGCATAAAAATATTTGCCCCAAAGTTAAAGTCAATATTCTTTAGCTTAACCTCAACATCGGCATTCTCTATTTTGTTTCCATCTTTATCAAACAAAAGCAGCTGAAAGTTACCTTTTCGATTTCTTTCTATGTCTTTGTCGGCACGCTGATTAAAAACACTCTCACCGTCTTTTATTGCCTTATACACTGTGTTTTCCTGCACTATAAATACCCCCTTCAAGGTTTTTTATTTAATTTTATCAGTCTGTTTTTAATAAATCAACCTACAATTCGTTCAAAATAGGTTTACTTTTCGTAAGTTATATGCTATTATATATTTATCAAAGAATCGGGGGATTAAAAAATGTTTTTTACCTGTGAAAATCTATCTGTTGAAATAGTCGACGTTCTTGAATTCTATCACGAGAACACCCATAACGTCGGAAACCGCCGCTTTAACTCGCTCTCCCTTCGTCTGTCCGCCGACAAAGAGATAATCAGCGGCGGTACAAGTCGGCATATATCGGAAAACACAATCGGGTTCTTTCCGTCACACCGTTCATACAAAAGAGTATCGAAAAACGAACATTTAATATCAATAAATTTTATATTGTATAATCAAAGCTTTGACGAGCTTGAATTCCTCAAGCCGAAAAATGCCGGCGAACTAAGCCGCCTGTTTATCGGCATCCTTGAAATTTCAAGGCAGAAATCGTGCGGCTATAGGTATGAACAATTAAAGATTTTTTATGAAATAATGCGCCTTCTTTATATTGAAACCGTAAGTGACACGATAAATCCTCAGGACGAGGATATGAATGACATAAAAAAATATATAGACTCGAATTTTTGCGAGCCGAGCCTGAGCGTTGCTGACCTTGCGAGGTCGGTGTATATGAGCGAGGTCACCTTCAGAAAAAAATTTCACGCCGCCTTCGGAAAGGCTCCGAAACAGTATATCATCGATAAACGAATCGAATATGCCATCTCTCTGTTATACTCACAAAATCTAAAAATTTCCGAAATAGCGAAGCTGACCGGCTTCACAAACGAAAAATATTTCAGCACCCTCTTCCGACGAAGATATTCTATGCCGCCGTCGCAATATGCGAAAAAGTAATCTACCATATTTTGTTTGATTTTAAAATTCACCGACAATTCCATAGTCAGCATAATCGAAAATACGCGCGTCCTTATCGGGGTTGATTGCGATTATCGTTCCACTGTCCTCTATCGCACAGGTATGATGAACGGCTCCGCTTATCCCGACAGCAATATAAATCTTCGGGGCAACCTGTCTTCCGGTCAGACCCACCTGTCTCTCATACCGCATCTTCCCCATATCGACAAGTCCGCGTGAGGAACAGACCTCCGCGCCTATTTTGTCCGCAAAGGAATAAAGTTTTTCTATTTTATCCGAAACGCCGCGGCCGCCCGAAACGATAACATCCGCGCTCGTCGATTCTGTTCTGACCGTTGCCATCTGCGGCTTTGTGATACATTTTATTTTAGCTGTGATATTTCCGCTCCGTGCCGGGCGGTACATATATAATATTTCGCCGTCCGTTTCAAGGCTTGTGCAATCGGCACAAAGTCCCGTTTTCAATATTGCCGCGGCAATAGGAGCGTTATTTCTTCCCCAAAAATCCGAATTCCACAAAATTGCATCGGGCATATCTTTTTCAGCCATATCGGCAATCTCTCTCGGGTCAAGTTCATCCGTTACGGTCAGCTTCTCCGCCATGGGGCGCGCGATTTCAGCCGCTTTTTTCCCCACCGCCCAAACATTTTTAAGCTTCTCTCCGCTGTACCGTTGTTTTTCACTTCTGTCATCACCGCTGCGGCTCTTTAAGTTTTCAATCAAGGGCAGCAGCTCGTCAAACGTTATAAACTTACAGCTTCGCCTTCCACACTCGTTTTCAAAGGTCTTTAAGACCCTTGTCGGAGAACCGCCAAGGCCACAGCGGTTCGGGTCGCAATTTATATCCGAGTTATCCCAGTGTTCAACCTCTCCCTCTCTCGAAAAAATACTCGGAAAGCGGAGAACATATCCTCTCTCGACCGTCACAAGAGCGGGCGTATCAATACGCACCTCTCCCATACGGGTCTCGGCAATCATTTTTCTTTTATCTGTCTTATCTGTCTTATCTGTCTTATCCGTTTTATCCGTTTTATCCGTCTTAATTTTAATTGTGCCGGCTATCAGAGAAATTCCTAAGTTTTGCGAAAGCATAGGCCCTACCTGAGCGGTGTCGCCGTCAATGCTCTGCCTTCCGCAAAGAATCATGTCGGCATCAAACTTTTTTATTGCCTTCCCGAGTATATAGGCAGTCGCAAGGGTGTCAGAACCCGCAAAAATCTTATCGGATAAGAGTATCACTCTAACCCCGAGCCGCGTTAGCGGCTTTAAAGCCTCTGCGGCGGCTTCGGGACCCATTGATAAAACCGTTACATCGTCTGACAGGGTAAGTGCACATTCCAAAGCAGCTTCGTCAAACGGATTTATCTCTCCTCCGCACACCTTTACGCAAACAACTGTTTTCATCGGAATAACTCCTCTCTAAAAAAGCTAAGGCTGACATAAAATCGTTCACATTACTGCGGATAATTTTAATCAGCCTTATATCCTAATATTCTCCGTTATATATATTCTCTAAGGCCTTTTGAACAGCCTTATATTTGTTGAAAACAACGTGATATTTCTCGGTATTTTCAAGGTTCGGAATTGTCTGAGACACTATCTCGTTACAGATTTCGACCGCCTTCCGACAGCTTTCAAAAACCCCGGCCGAAACACCGGCAAGCATTGCCGAACCGAACGAGGAATCGGCATACTTCATCTCAACAAGTCTCAGATTCAGTGCATCCGAAGTCATCTGCCGCCAAAGCGGACTCTTTCCTCCGCCGCCGATGATTACCGCACTGTCGTTATGCGGAATATTTATATTTTCAAGCGTCCGCATACAATCAAGCATAGACATAGCCACGCCCTCTAACACCGCCCGTGTAAAATGCGCCTTTGTGTGAGACGCGCGGACTCCGACAAAGTCAGCGCACAAATTCGGATTTGCATACGGGGTCAGTTCACCGTTTAGATACGGATGGAATATCAGTCCGTCAGCGCCTATCGGAACTTTTTCCGCCAGCGTATCCAGCTCCCGGTAATCTCCTCCGAAGGTATCCCTGAACCATCGGTACGATGCCGCACAGGACTTTGTTGCCGTTCCCGGATAGAAAAGACCGTCTGTTATATGCGAATAGTTTATCAGATTGGTGTCGGGATAGGGTCTGTCAGTAATAACGCATATCCTTCCTGCGGTTGCAAGCTTAAGCGTCATCTGACCCTTGCTTACCGCTCCTGCGGCAAACACCTCCATAACCGTATCGGTTGTTCCGCAAAGCACAGGCGTTCCCTCGGCAAGGCCGCTCAGCTTCGCCGCCTCGGACGTAACCCTTCCGACTATATCGGCCGGCCTTACAAGCTTTGGCATCATCTCAGTGTCTATATCAAGAATTCCGCAGAGCTCCTCACTCCACTCCATCTTGTTTATATCAAACATCATTGAGCCTTCGGCCTCGATATAATCGGTCACATAGTCACCGGTAAGACAATGTCTGACATAGTCCTTAGCAAACATAATCCTCTTTGTTTTTTCCCAGTTCTGCGGCTCATTATTTTTAATCCACATCAGTTCGGGAAGAGACCATATAGTATCGGGCTTGTGCAATACCTGTCTTTCGATTATGTCCGAAAAATTTTCTTTAAGATATTCGACCTCGGCCGTACTTCTCGTGTCCGTCCAATAAATTGCAGGGCGGATAACATTAAAATTCTCATCCATTATAACAGCGGTATGAGTCGCCGCGTCAAGCGAAACAGCGCAGATATTCTCCGCCGAAACACCGCTATTTTCAAGAACGCCGCTTATGTTTTTGACCGTTGCATCGACCCAATCTCCCGGATTCTGCTCCGCATACCCCGGTTTGGGGTAACTCGTCGGATATTCACAGGTGCTTGTCGCACAAATTTTTCCGTCAGAGTCAAGCAGGGTCGCCTTTGAAGCACCGCCGCCGAAATCAATACCCAATAAATACTTCATTTTTATACCTCGATTGTTATTTGTTAAGGTGAGCGTGTTCCTCATCTGTTGTCATATAAAAACCTCTGTCCTCGCCCGCCATAATCCACAGATAATAGTTGTCATATCCCGGCGCGGTATGGAATGGGTGATAACCTCTCGGAATTTCAACAAAATCACCGTTTTTAACGGTATAAGTTTCGTCAATGTCGCCCTCCATTGTATATACACGCTGAATTCCGAAGCCTTGCGGCTTTTTGAATTCATAGTAATAGATTTCTTCAGTCTCAGCCTCAATCGGCATATTGTCGTCATCATGCTTGTGCGGAGGATAGCTTGCCCACTGGCCGCCCTTAACAAATGCCTCGCCTATATAAAGCATTTTTGATTTTACTCTCTCATCAAGAATAAAGTGGGCCTCTCTTTCCCATCCCGGCTTACCCAGATTCTTGATAATAACGTCCTCAGGGTTAATTATAGCCGGTTCAAATGTTTCACAGCAGGGTGACTTTGATACGCAAATCTGAACCTCGCCCCTTGCCTTAATTGAATACGGAGTGTTCGCCGGTACATAAACACAGGTTGCCGCCCCGTCAAACACGTCCTTACGCCTTCCGACGTTTTCAAACTTAAAGTTCTCGCCGTATACATCACACTTACCGCCGAGGATAACCAGCGCATACTCCTTATCCTTCTCGCGGTATGATTTTACATCGCCGTCCGCAAGACGAAGCATATCTATTTCCACCTTTTGGCAGGCACTGTTTTCTCTTTTATAAATTTCAGACTTGCCGAACTTTTTATTCCAGTTTCTTTTATAGTTCATTATACCCACGCTCCTTCAAGAAATTTTTAACCTCATCAAAGTCGGGGACACTCTCACGAGCGCCCACGCCCGTACATTTAAGCGCCGATACCGCGCTTGAAAAAGTACAGCATTTTTTATAATTATAACCCATCTCCGCCGCAAATGCAAACGCCCCGTGAAAAACGTCACCCGAACCGTTTGAGTCAACCGCGTCAACCGGAAAGGCAGGGTAATGCCACACCTCGGCTCCATCATACATAACGCCGCCGCGCTTTCCGTCAGTGATAACGACTACCTCGGGCGAATACTTCTCATACAGAAGCCTTGCCGCGTCCTCAATGTTTTCGGCATTTGTGTGCCCTAAGGCAAATTCCGCCGACGGAATCAGAATATCGGCATAGACAAGAAGCCTTTCGACTCCGTCATACAATCCGCCGGCATCATACAAGACCTTTGTCCCGCTTCCGGCCGCAGCTTTCGCGGCGTCAACAGCGGCGTCAAGGTCGTTTCCGTCAACCATCAATATATCGGATGTCGCGACGGCCGACCTTTGTTCATCCGAAAGCACAAGCGGCGGAAGCGTTCCCTTATCAAAAACACAGGTTCTCGACGCCGTCTTTTTGTTCAGCCATATAAAAGAAGTAAACGCCGCTCCTTCCAATCGATTTATAAGGCTTGTGTCAACGCCGAAGCGTTTCATATCATCGACCAAAAACTGACCCATCGCGTCCTTGCTTAAATTCCCGATAAACGCGGCTTTTGCGCCGAGCCTTGCCGCGGCGCAAAGACCCGTTGCACACGGTCCTCCGCCGCTTATCTTAACCGCATCGGCACGCATTTTTGTGTCCTCGCCCGGCATATCCGAGAGAGTTATAAGCGTGTCATACACATTTGCTCCGATTCCTGTAATCATACTCTGTTCCTTGCTCCCAAAAGGTCAATCTTGGTAAGTGCAAATTCTTTTACGCTTTCGATTGCATCCTTCATAAACAAATCTATCGCCACTAAATCTCTCGATGTCTCAAAAACTTTATCGAGGAACGAATAACAAACATCCGTGCCAAAGTTAATCTTTCTGATTCCGGCATCAACCGCCGCCTTTAACTGATCATCGGGAACACCGCTTCCGCCGTGAAGAACGAGGTGAGCGTCTGTTGCCTTATGTATATCCGAAATTCTCTGAATATCCAGCTTCGGTGCTTTTTTATATCTTCCGTGAGCCGTTCCAACCAAAATAGCAAGAGCGCATACGCCCGTCTTATCAACAAACTCAACCGCCTCATCGACCTTTGTGAACTCCTGCATCTCGGCGTCGTTTACACTTCCGATATGACCGAGCTCGCCCTCAACGGGAATCCCCACAGCATCGCACATCTCAACAACCTCTTTGGTTGCCTTCTTATTTTCATCAAACGGAAGATTAGAGTTATCAATCATAATTCCGCTTGCGCCGTATCTGAGCGCTCTTATAACCTCTGTCTTGCCGGCACCGTGGTCAAGGTGGAAGCAAACAGGAACGCTCGCCCTCTTAGCGGCGGCCAAAACAATCGGAGAGACAAAATATCCTTCTTCGTTAGTAAAAAGTCTCGAATAGCTCTGGATAATCACAGGCGATTTTGCTTCCTCCGCCGCTCTTATGATTCCCATAACCGTCTCCATATTATACACATTGAATGCAGGGATGGCATATCCACCCTCCTCGGCCATATCAAGTATCTGTTTTAAGTTTATAAGCATTCTGAGATAACCTCCTCTACTGTCTTTAAGTCAATGCCGTCAGGCTTAACCGAAAGCATCATCTCATATTCAGCCGGACACTCGGTTACAACGGTCTCCGCACCCATATTTCTTGCGTTAATCCAGCGTGACTGTGCCACTTCCTTCATAACATCGGGCATATACTCATTCATAATAAGGTTTCCGGCAAGCATAGTATCTTTTCCGAATATAAGCATTTCGCGGTTCTCTCCGCACGCCTTTATAATATCTCTTATCGGTTCAACCTCCTCAAGGTCTCTCGAAAGCAATGCCGAATCCTGAATCGTGTACGCCTTATTTGACTTTTTAACCTTGAGTGTTCCGTTCTTAATCAGCTCAGCCATGTATGAAGTGAAGGTAACAACGTTTGCGCTTAAATTGATACCCCACTCTTTGTATTCACGAAGGAATACCTTAGCATCCGCAGGGTCATAGCATACAACGGTCTTAAAGTTAAGCACCTTTGCACAGTTTTCCATAACCCCCTTTGATTCTGCCGTCTTTCCGATCAGGGTTTCAATCGCATATCCGCTGTCAGGCTCGTTCTTCAAAACCGTGAAGCTTACCCCCGCCTTTTTCAAAAGTCTGATTGCTCCTATCGCCGACTTCGGGCTTTTATATATCGCATCTCTGCCCAGGAACAAAAGTGTATCGGCCGTCTCGGGAAGCGAGTCGATTTCCGCTTTAAGCTCTGAATCAACCTCGGCTATGCCATAGACGTTTCCTGTATTTTGAAGATTTTCAATCAGCTTCATTATGTAAGGAGGGGTCTTACCCTTCATAATCAATTCGCTTCTGACTTCCTTTACCACCTTAACCGGATCCCAGCCGGTCACACACTCTTTTGTGCAGGCGCCGCAAAGAGCACATTCATATACGTTATCGGCAACACCCTCGAGCGGCTCTGCATCTCTCTCAACGAGTGAAAGAGCAAGCATTCTCGCACGGGCGGTATTTCTCTCCTGGCCTGTCACGTTTCCTATCGGACAGATATGTCTGCACATCCAACAGAAACGACAGCTATCGATAATTTCTTTACTTTTTTGTGAAATAAGCATATTCAAGTACCTCCTTACAGTCCAAGTTTAAACGGATTCATAATTCCGTTCGGGTCAAGTGATTTCTTCAGTCCTTCAAACACCTGCATAGCGGGTCCGTACTGTTCCTTCATAAGCCGGCCAAGCTTGATTCCGACACCGTGATGATCGTTTACAACACCACCGTTAGCAAGAGCGGTTCTTACGCCGCAGCTCCAGATAGCGTTATGAAGTCTGAGTGCCTCGTGCGGATCTTCGGGAACATCATCGATTATAAATCTGTCATAAATCATACAACCCCACTCATACCAGTGCGAGAAATGTGCTATAAACCGCGCCATCGGGAAGTTGGTTTCAACTGCCTTCTTCATTTCCCAATAGATTTTTTCAATCTTATCATAAGGTGCGATTGTATCCATTGTTCCGAAAAGCTGAGGAAGATCCATCATATTTCCCGGATAGAAGAAGGTTATCTTCTCCTTCCACCACTTTTCGCCGTATTCAGAGCCTAAATCCTCCGCTCCGTACTTAGCAAAGGTCTCCATCATAATCTTGTGTTCAACATCTACTATTTCCTTAACGCCTTCAATCGCGATGTTCATAAACGCGCCCTTTTTCTCAACGCCGACAATTTTCTTGATTAGGGTTGAAGTTTCGGCTTCATCATAAAGACGCATAACCGACGGCTTAAACTTCTGAAGAAGCTCCTTGCCCGCTTTAAAAGCATCGGTCATATTATGGAACAAAAATCCTCTGAACTGACGCGATTCGGGTTGGTCATATATTCTCATCTGAGCCTTTGTCATAACACCGAGAGTACCCTCAGAGCCAATGAATATCTGATTGAGGTCGGGTCCCGCTGCGTGCTTCGGCGCAGGAGATGTGTTGATTATATCACCGTTCGGAAGAACCACCTCCATACTGAGTACCATATCGTCAATCTTTCCGTACTTGGTTGAAGAAACGCCGATACCTCTGTGCGCAAGAAATCCGCCGACCGTTGAGCAGGTAAGCGAACTCGGATAGTGCATTGTCGCATATCCCTTCTCATTCGCCGCCCATTCGATGTGCTTATAAATAGAACCCGTTCCGCATTCTATGTACATACTGTCGGTGTTAACGTCATAAATCTTATTCATACGCTTGGTATCGAGAAGGATACCTCCGGCAACGGGAAGCGCACCGCCCTGCGTTCCGCCGCCGCCGCCCCATGTGGTAACGGGAAGCTTATAATAATTCGCTATCTTAAGCACCGCCGAGGTTTCCTTTGCATCCTTCGGCGAAACGATTATATCAGCCTCGGGCATTCTCTCGCCCCTGTCCGCCCACATTCTCGAAAGCCAGAAATAATCGACTCCGTGAGTCAGCTTGTCAATCTCACGCGTCGAACAATTCTCTCTTCCGACAGCGTCCTCAAATTCGGATAAAATCATATCCATCATAAAACTGTTTAACTGCATAATTTTTCCTCCTTATTTTCTGCTATTTTCTGCTTACTCTTCTATCGGGTCATAGTCAAGCCCCGGAATATACTTACAAAATTCTTCAAGTATTTCGGCATAGCTTCCGTATGCCTCTGTCATATGGTGAATGTACGGGCCGTTTATCAGTTTTTTCTCTATGCCCGATAAATCCTTAAATTCCGCCCAAAGGTACGTGCCGAATGTATGCGGGCCGTCGATTGTCTTAAACTCGCCGCCGAGAAGGGTATACTTACCCTCATCGCCCTGGAAACGTGCAATTGTATACCTTCCGTCCCTCGCCTTAAACGACGGCTTTGTGTTAAACAGCCTTGCCTTCTCATTCTCAGCCTTTATCGAATACGGGAACGGGCCGCAATGCCACAAAAGCTCGGCGTTCTTGTTCTCGGGGTGTCTTGTCGTGAACTCGCCGAACAGCGGAGCCGCCTTTCCCCTTGAAGCACATCTCAAAAGCGCACAGGTGATTGCACCGTGAACATCCGATTCGCACGCAACAATATATCCCATATCATAGAGAATACTCATAGCGAGACATGGATTTGAGCCGAGGGCAAGAGGCATAGCCGTCCAGCACTCTGATGCAAGAACATCCGCGCCCGTTTCCTCAAACACATCAATATAAGCATAAACAAATGCGGCGAGCTTACTTATATCATCATCGGACATTCCCGAAACATCATATTTTGACTTAATTTCTTCAATATCCTTTGAAAGTTCTCTCGCCTTGCTTATTAAGACCTTTCCAAACTTTTCCTCAAACTGAGCGATATTATAGTTGTTCATATTGATTCCGAACTTCTCAACAAGCTCAAGTTCGTTATACATAACGCTTTTAAAAGGGGTGAGTCTCGTTCCGACCTGAGTGACATTAAGCTTTTTAAAATTCTTAACCATTGTGACAACAGCAAGGAACTTTTCAAGGCCGGCTTTGAAAATATCGCTGTCTACCGGACAGTTTTCTATGTAAGAAAACGGAATGTGATACCTGCGAAGCTGTTTGCTTATCGCGAAAAGTCCGCACTGTGAGTCGGTATAACGCATACCGTCCGCTTCAAAAACAGTATCCTGCGGCCCCCACAAAAGAACGGGAACCCCCATCGCCTTCGCAAGCCTTCCGCACGCTTCTTCGTTTCCGAAGTTACAGTTAATAATAAAAATCGCGTCAACCTCTTCTTCTTTTAAATAGGAACAGACCTTATCACAGTCGGCATTATCATAGAAGATACCCATATTGTTGAGCCATTCCATGTCAACATACTCGGTGTTTTCATCCCGAAAATTATTTTTTATATAGTCTAAAACAATATTTTTTCTTTCCACACCCTTTGCAGGCTCAAAAATCCCCTTGCGTGTGGCAAAATCGCCCAAATTCCTAATATCCGGAACCAGTCCGATTTTTATTTTATAATCTAACATTTAAGCACCTCCTGAAAATAATTTTCATAAATCGGTTATTTATTTTACTAATATTACCATCAATAATGTTTTTTAAATCTTTTTGAAAATGATTTTCAGAAACAATACTTAATTCATCAAAAGGTGCAACTTCATTTCCATCAAAATAATTAGCTAATCTTAATGTTGATTTATGTATGTTGTTTAAATCTTCATTAATACTATTTAGATCCCAACCTGTATCAACAAAAACTCTTTTCTCAGTCGATGCATAATAAAACACTTGTCTCTCATACTTTACTCTTTTAATAAAATGTGGCTTATCATAAATTACTTTAATATCTATATACGGAAAAACATGATTTGAAATTGTTTCACCAATATATCCAACCATTCCTTGAATCTCTTCTTGTGATGCTAGTTCAAACGGAATTTGAAATATTTGATCTTCCTGTATTCCGTTTTCACCATTATTGTACATTTTATTAATGATAATTCTAACGCTTTTTGCTTTCGTCTTTCCGTTGTTTTTAACATTAAGATATAATACATTATTAATACTTCTCAAACTAAATGATAATTGAGGTTCATTATCTTTCATTAATTTATATTGATTTAT
>CAJKNM010000031.1 GCA_905201285.1 uncultured Eubacteriales bacterium
GACCATTTCCATCGCCATATCTATTATCTGTGTCATACTTGTTGCCGAGAAATAATCCTCGTCACCGAGTATCTCAAAAAGTTTCTTTTTGACAAGAGCCAAGGCCTCATCTATCTTTTCGTCAGACGCGGCGGTTAGCGTATAAGAAGAAATCGATGACGAGGTGCCGTTTCTCAATGCGGTTGTATATGGAATATATATGACGTCATCAGAGCCGTTACTCTCTGAATTGTCCTTCTCCTCAAGAACTCCTACCACTGTATATGGGATACCGTTTATCTTTATTTGATTTCCGAGCGCTGATGACATTCCGAAAAATTCTTTTTGAATATATGTACCGACCACACAGACCTTTGAAATTTTTTCTACATCCATATAGTCCAGAAACCTGCCGTTAGTTACATTCAACTTCTTCATATCGGCATACTCTTCGCTCACACCGGTTGCATTTGTTGTGATTGTATCCGTGCTTCCGTTTACCTTAATCGTTGCACGCGAAATCATAACGGACGGCGACACTCCGGTGAGCAAGTCGGGATTTTCGTCACGGAGACTATACATATCCTCTTCTTTTACCGTTCGGCTTCCACCTCTGTCCTGTACCGTTACGGTTAGCGTGGTTGTTCCTATCTCGTTAAATTTATCGGAAATCATTGTAGTCATTCCGTTCATAAGACTGATAAGAATTATTACCGCCGCAACGCCGACGATTATACCAAGCATAGTAAGAATCGAGCGTTTTTTGTCATACAAAATATTGGCAAGGGCAAGTTCAAATGATTTTTTAAGACTCAACTGCGTCACCCTCCTCCTCGTCGCCCGCGTGCGCAACGGTTGCGAATTTTGTTATATCCGGATCTCCGTCATAAACAACTCTTCCGTCCTGGATTCTGATAACCCGTTCCGCCTGTGCGGCAATCGTGTTATCGTGGGTAATGAGGACTATTGTGTTTCCCTCTTTATGAAGCTGTTTCAGAAAACCGAGAACCTCCTTACCCGTTCTTGAATCCAAAGCGCCGGTTGGCTCATCCGCAAGTATTATTGACGGGTCTCCGGCGAGCGCCCGCGCAATCGAAACACGCTGTTGCTGACCGCCGGAAAGCTGAGCCGGCATATTTTGTGCCTTTTCACGAAGGCCAACACGCTCAAGCGACGCAAGAGCGCGCTCTTCCTGTTCCTTTTCGGACAGTCCGGCATACAGAAGCGGAAGCTCAACATTTTGTAAGACATTCAGCTTTGTTATTAGGTTATATTGCTGAAATATAAAGCCGAGCTTTTTATTTCGGATTTCGGCCTGTTCATCATCATTCATCTGACTTACATCTCTGCCGTCTAAGAAATATTGTCCGCTTGTCGGAACGTCAAGACAGCCTATTATATTCATACAAGTCGATTTTCCGCTTCCCGACTGACCTACAATGGCGACAAATTCACCCTTATATACCGAAAGCGAAATCCCGTCTATCGCGTGAACCTCTGTATCTCCCATATGATAAATCTTATATATGTCTTTAAATTCTATCAAAGGTGCCATTATCTGCCACCTCCGCCGCCGGGTGCACCGCCCGGCATTCCTCCTCCGCCGCCGGGGCTGCCTCCGCCGGGGCCGCCCTGACCGGGCATTCCGCCCATTCCCGGCATCTGCTGATTACTGTCACCGGATATTGGTGTAACATAAACCGTGTCGTCTTCGCTTATTCCCGACTTAATCTCTATATAGTTGTCATCACTGATACCCGTTTCAACCTGTACCGTTTTAAACCCTTCGGGCGCTTTATCTGTATCATCGGATTTGTTTCCTTTGACATATACAGTGTTTCCGCGATTAACCGCTCTGAGCGGAACCGCAATAACATTTTCGGCCTTCTCCACTGTTATAACCGCGTCTATATTCATTCCGGGAAGAAGCTTATCGTCTGCGTCCTGAATCCGTACCTTTGCCGGATAGGTGGTGACCCCATTGGTACCGACGGTTCCGTTTACACTTACGTTTTCGACAATACCGGTATACGTCTTTCCCTCAACCGCATCAGCGGTAATCTCAACCTCTTGACCGACTTCAACCTTTTTTACATCGAGCTCATCTACGCTGAGTTCAAAGCAAAGACTGCTCATATCATAGATTACGGCAAGCACGTTCGAACTTGATGAGGATGAGGACGATGCCGATGAAGCCGACGCCGCCGCGGACGCTCCGCCGCCGCTTTCAATCTTGTCGCCGGCCTTTTTCTTTTTTGAAACAACCGTGCCGTCAATCGGCGCCTTAATGGTATAATCATCAAGTTCCTTATACATCTTATCTCTTTGTAAAAGAGCATCGTCAAGTGCAAGCCTTGCGCTTTTCAGCTTTGAAGCATAGTCGTCGCTGTCCATCTGTTCGAGTTTGGCACTCTCTTGTTTAAGCTTTGCTTCACGAAGCGAGATATCGGCATCCTTCTTCTGTTTATCAACAGAATCTGAGTTTATGGTGGCAATAGTGCTTCCGTCTAAAAGATAATCGCCTTTCACAACCCACACACTTGAAATATCTCCGGGGACTTCAGCAATAACCGTTCTCTTTTCAGCCGATTCAAACGAGCCGACATCATTGCAGGCATAGCCGCCAACCATAGCAGTGACAGACTCGCCCTCTTGAACGGCGCCCGGGTTATCGACTTCTATTGTTACATATTTTACTTTCATACTTCCGACGGTTGATTCACTGCCGCTGCTGACTGAGGTAACCGTGCCTGAAAGCACCGAACCCGAGTTAACCAGCGTAACAGTAGCATCCTCGCCGTTATAAATATTTTCTGCATCAGACGCGTTAAACGGAACGCGTGCTTTAAGATGCTCGTTATCGGTAATATCAGCAATTTTTGCTCCCGCTGTGACCTTATCACCGACGGAAACGTATACCTCGCTGACCGTTCCCGATGTTCCTGCCCTTACCGTCAGGTCATTGACCGAATCAAGAGCTTCATTATATGTATTCTGAGCCTTTTGAATAGAAAGCGCGTTGCTTTCGTTCGTTTTTTGTGAAATTTCGTCCGTATGCGACTTTAGAGCCTTGTCATACGCAATCTGTGATTTCTCGACCGCCAAATCTGCGCTTTTAACACTTGTTTCGACTGTGGATGAATCAATTTTATACAAAACCTGGTCCTTCTTTACCGTATCGCCCTCTTCAAAGTCTGCTTCAAGAATTTCGCCGGTTACCAGGGGAACAACCGAATATTCATTATTCGCCTCTATGGTAGAGCTTCCCGATATGCTCTCAGATATTGTTCTTCTCTCCGCCGCCGCTTCTGTATCGGCTGAACCTTTTTCCGCTTTGCGCTTATGAGTGCTGACAGCCGACACGGCAATCGCCGCAACGAGCACAATAGCAATAACGGATGAAATTACCTTGTGATTTTTAATAAACCGACCAAGTTTTTTCCAAACAGGCAAACCTATCAATTTAGAAAAAATCCTCTTAAAAAAACCGGAAATCTTAACAAAGATTCCTGCTTTATTCTTTTCTTTTTGCATACGCAACCAACCTTTCAGATGATGCAATTCAACTCTCACATTATATTTTGTACTATTTATATTAACTTGTCAAGAGCGAAAAAATAAACTTTCTGTGAACACTTATCTAATAATTTATGATATTCACTTATCGGATTAGACTTATATATAAACTTTTTATGAAAAATTTATATATAGGTAAAAACCGCGGTTTATCGAACAAAACTAAAAATTGTAAGATTATGTATGTTACAAATTTGTTACAGAGCAATTTTCCTGTTGACAACACATCCAATATATGCTATAGTATTATGTGCGTCAAACACAATATATTGTGTTTGACATAGAGTAAAATAATGCAACTTAGTTGAAATATTTTGAAAACATAAGCTAAAATCGGAAATGAAAATCAGTATAAAAGAGGGTAAAGGGTTATGAAAATAATTAAAAGAAACGGTTCCGAAGTAGTATTTGACATAAATAAAATAATTAAGGCTATAACAAAGGCGAACAAGGCAATCGAGCTTGAATCACAGATGACACCGAGACAGATTGACCGAATCGCCGAAAGCGTGGTTCTTGCCTGTGAGGGTTTGGGTCACTCGCCCAGCGTTGAAGAAGTACAGGATATGGTCGAGAAACAAATAATGGCTCACGGTGCATTTGAGGTTGCTAAGGCATACATTACATATAGATATACAAGAACCCTCGTCAGGCAGTCCAACACCACCGATGATAAGATTTTAAGTCTAATCGAGTGTAATAACGAAGAAGCGAAGCAGGAAAACTCAAACAAAAATCCTGTTGTTAACTCGACACAGAGAGACTATATGGCGGGCGAGGTATCCCGCGATATAACAAACCGAATTCTCCTTCCGCAGGATATTGTTGACGCTCATAATCAAGGCATAATACACTTTCACGATACCGACTATTATGCTCAGCATATGCACAACTGTGATTTGGTTAACCTTGAGGATATGCTTCAAAACGGAACCGTCATTACCGGAACCCTCATCGAACGTCCTCACAGCTTTTCAACCGCGTGCAATATTGCCACTCAGATTATCGCTCAGGTCGCTTCTAATCAGTACGGAGGTCAATCTATTTCTCTCGCTCATCTTGCGCCTTTTGTTCAGGTAAGCCGCGAGAAAATTATTCGTGACCTTAAGACAGAGCTTGAAGAAGTCAATGTTGAGCTTTCGCCCGAGGCATTTAATAATGTTGTCGAAAAACGTCTGCGAAGCGAAGTAAGCAAGGGCGTCCAAACAATTCAGTATCAGGTAGTAACCCTGCTTACGACCAACGGTCAGGCTCCTTTCGTGACTGTATTTATGTACCTTAATGAGGCAAAAAATGAACAGGAAAAGAACGACCTTGCAATGATTATCGAGGAGGTTCTCGAACAGCGTTACCGCGGTGTTAAGAATGAAAAAGGGGTATGGGTTACTCCTGCCTTTCCTAAGCTTATTTATGTTCTTGAAGAAGACAATATCACCGAGGACGGGAGGTATTTCTATTTAACTAAACTCGCGGCAAAGTGCACTGCAAAGAGAATGGTACCGGATTATATTTCCGAAAAGATTATGCTTGAAACAAAGATAGATAAAAACGGCGAAGGCCACTGCTTTACCTGTATGGGCTGCAGAAGTTTTCTCACACCTTATGTTGACGAGGACGGAAAACCTAAGTATTACGGCAGATTTAATCAGGGCGTTGTCACCGTCAACCTGGTTGACATCGGGCTTTCGGCACGAAAGAATATGGATGATTTCTGGAGAATTTTTGACGAACGTATGGATTTGTGCCATCGTGCTCTTCGCTGCCGTCACGAACGGCTTGAGGGTACTGTCTCGGATGTTGCGCCTATTTTATGGCAGTATGGTGCACTTCTCAGACTTAAAAAGGGTGAAAAAATAGATAAGTATCTGCACGGCGGATATTCCACTCTTTCGCTCGGCTATGCCGGTCTTTGGGAATGTGTCTACAGCCTGATTGGAAAGAAGCTGACTGAGCCTGAGGGTGAAAAGCTCGGCCTTGAAATTATGCAGAAGCTTAATGATTATACAAACAAGTGGAAGGCTGAAGAAAATATAGACTATTCCATTTACGGAACGCCGCTTGAAAGCACAACATACAAATTCGCCAAGTGCCTTCAAAAGCGTTTCGGAGTAATAAATGGCGTAACAGATAAGGGATATATCACAAACAGCTATCACATTCATGTAACCGAAAAGGTCGACGCATTTAAAAAACTTGAATTTGAAGCCAAGTTCCAGGCCTTGTCGCCCGGCGGAGCAATAAGCTATGTTGAGGTTCCCAATATGCAGAATAACCTCGACGCTGTTCTTGAAATAATGAAGTTTATCTATAATCACATTATGTATGCAGAGCTTAATACAAAGAGCGATTATTGTCAGGTCTGTGGATGGGACGGCGAAATTGAAATAAAAGAGCATGACGGAAAGCTCATCTGGACTTGTCCTCAGTGCGGAAACACCGACCAGGATAAAATGAATGTTGCACGCAGAACCTGCGGATACATTGGCACTCAGTTCTGGAACCAGGGCCGTACCCAGGAAATCAAAGAACGCGTTCTGCATCTGTAAATAATCGGAAAATAACCGGAGGATTAAAATATCAATGTATTACGGTGAAATAAAGGACTGTGACATTGCGAACGGAACGGGGGTCAGAGTTTCGTTGTTTGTCTCAGGCTGTACAAATCATTGCAAGAACTGTTTTCAACCACAGACCTGGGCGTTTGACTATGGAAGTCCCTTTGATGAATCAACTGAAAATAAGCTGATTTCACTTTTGGATAAAAGCTATATCTGCGGTCTGACCGTCCTCGGCGGTGAACCGTTTGAACCGGCAAATCAAAAGGTCTTATATCCGTTTTTGAAGAAGGTGAAGGAGCTTTTCCCTCAAAAGACAATATGGATGTATTCGGGCTTCACATATGAGGAACTCACCGACCCAAACGCATATCCTCACTGTGATGAAACAATGAAGATTCTGAGCCTTTCCGATGTGTTGGTTGACGGCCGATATGATGATGATTTAAAGGATATTTCATTAAGTTTCAGAGGGTCATCAAACCAAAGAATTATCGACCTTCCCGAAACAATAAAACAAAATAAGGTAATAATAAAGGAGCCGTAAAAACCGGCTCCTTTGAGCGTGTCGATAAACTCCGATAAACGAAAAATTTCATTTTTATTAAAACGCCGTCCCCGGATTCCGCCATGCCTACCGCGGCGGCAAGGAAATGAAATTTTTCGCGTTTTCACAATGCTTTCGGCAAGATATTGCTACATTGCCGTAACGGGCGCGGCGGCGGATTTATGGGCTTAGGGCAGTCAGTTCAAAGCAATATCTTGCTGAAAATAACTTTTTCGACAGTCTGAAAGGGGCTCTGCCCCTTTAAATCCTCGACTGATAAGTCCCCCCTGTCAAGTGCGGTGCACTTTAATTCGGCAAGGAAACAATATCCTGCCTAAAGGGGCGATGTCGGCATCGATGTCAGATTTGGGCGAGGCTTCTTTGAGCGAAGGCCTCGGCCTTCTGTTTTTTATCCTTTATTCTTACTCCAAGCTCCTTCATTATTCCGAAATTTATATTCATTGGCTGAAAATTGACTATACTTTCATTTGAAACATAGCAAGCAAGCGCACCTATCGCCGTCTCAGGTGTATAATGCACTTCTGCTCTGCCCATGGCTGAGAGCGCTGCGTTTCTTCCGGCAAGCAGGCCGGATGCCGCTGATTCTATATATCCTTCGACCCCCGTTATCTGCCCTGCGAAATAAATTCTTTCATACTTCTTCATCCGATATGTGTCTGTCAGAAGAACAGGCGAATTTATATACGTATTTCTGTGCATTACTCCATAACGCGCGAACTCTGCCTTTTCAAGGCCGGGTATCATAGAAAAAACACGCTTTTGCTCACCGAACTTCAGATGTGTCTGAAAGCCGACTATATTATACAGACTTCCCTCAGCGTTATCACGGCGAAGCTGAACCACCGCATACGGACGCGAGTTATCGCGCGGGTCGGTGAGTCCGACCGGCTTAAGCGGGCCAAAACGCATAGTGTCCTCGCCGCGGGATGCCATTATCTCTATCGGCATACAGCCTTCAAACACCTTTGGATTATCTATATCGCCGTGCACAGGTGCCGCCTCTGCGCCTATCAGCTCACGCCAAAACGCAGTATATTCTTCCTTATTCATAGGACAGTTAATATAATCCGCTCCGCCCTTACCATAGCGTGCGGCACGGAAGGCCTTTGTCATATCAATGCTCTCATATGTCACTATCGGTGCGGCCGCATCATAAAAATGAAGGTATTCACTTCCGGTAAGGCGTCCTATCTCGTCGGAAATTTTATCCGAGGCAAGAGGCCCGGCGGCAACTATCGTATATTCTTCGGGATCTATCTTATCCACCTCGCCGACCTCGATTTTTATATTCGGATGCGACTTTATCTTATCCGTTACCATCTGTGAAAATCCCTCGCGGTCAACCGCGAGAGCACCGCCGGCAGGAACTCTGACGGCATCAGCACAGCTCATAATAATTGAATTCATACGGCGCATTTCTTCTTTTAAAAGTCCGACCGCGTTATGGATTCCGTCGGCTCGGAGGGAATTACTGCAAACCAATTCGGCGAAGTTATCACTTTTATGTGCGGCTGAACGCTTCTCGGGTTTCATCTCACAAAGCGTCACATTTATACCCATTTCCGCCGCCTGCCATGCGGCCTCACAGCCGGCAAGCCCTGCGCCTATTATTTTTATTGTCATAGTCTGTTCTCCTTTAAAAAATGCCGCATATGCGGCACTTTTTATTATTTTTTCTTTTCGGGTCTGCGCTCATAGTCACAGTCCTCATTAAAGCACTTATAGATAAGCGGGCCTCTGCCGCGGAAGGGTCTTGTTTTCATCAGTACGCTTCCGCACTTCGGACACTTCTCATCGGTCGGCTCGTTCCACGAAATAAAGTCACACTCCGGCGAGTTTTCACAGGTATAGAAAACCACGCCTTTTTTTGACTTTCGTTCTATCACGTCAGCCCCGCATTTCGGACACTTTGCACCTATCTTTTTGACTATGGCCTTAGTGTTTCGACATTCCGGAAAACCGGGACAAGCCAAAAACTTTCCGAATCTGCCCTGTTTGTACACCATCAGCCTTCCGCACTTATCACAAACCACATCAGAAACTTCATCCTTTATCTCTATGTTTCCGATCTTTTCTTCCGCCTCGTCAAGCTCTTTTTTGAACGGCCCGTAAAAGCTTCTTATGACCTCTTTCCACTCTACATCTCCGTCAGCAACCTCTTCAATCTCATCCTCCATATGTGCGGTGAATTCGACATCGACTATGTCTTTAAAATTCTCTTTCATCAAATCAGTGACTATAAACCCAAGCTCTGTCGGATAGATTGACTTTCCGTCTCTGGCGACATAGCCTCTTGCTGAAATTGTCGCAATGGTCGGGGCATAGGTGCTCGGTCTTCCGATTCCGTCCTCCTCCATTGCCTTAACAAGCGACGCCTCTGTATATCGCGGCGGCGGCTGTGTAAAATGCTGCTGCGGGTCGATGCTGCTGAGCAGAAGCCTTTGTCCTTCTTCAAGTTTCGGAAGTTTTCCGGTTTTTTCTTCGGCTTCGTCCTTACCCTCAACATACAAGGTCATAAAACCGGCAAACTTGATTTCAGAGCCTGACGCTCTGACCATATACTTATCGGCAAGAATATCAGCCGAAACCATATCCATAACCGCATCGGTCATCTGACTTGCCATAAACCTCAGCCATATGAGCCTATACAGTTTAAAGAGGTCGGGTTTTAACTTCTCTTTGAGCTTTTCGGGCGTATTTACAACCACTGTCGGGCGGATTGCCTCATGCGCATCCTGTGCGCTTTTCTTAGCACGATACTGTTTAGGGGTCTTAGGAACAAATTCCTGTCCGTAAGCCTGAGAAATATACTCCCGTGCCTCATTCTGAGCAACCTCCGACACCCTCAGTGAATCCGTTCTCATATATGAAATATAACCCATTTCATAAAGCTGCTGAGCCGCAATCATTGTCCGCCTTGAAGTAAAGTTTAGCTTTCGCGATGCCTCCTGTTGAAGTGTGCTTGTTGTAAAAGGCGGCGCGCTCTTGCGCTTAGTTTCTTTTTTGGTAAGCTTTTTCACCGTATAATCCGCCGCTTTGAGCGTTTCGACAATCTTCATTGTCTCTGCCTCATCGGATAGCGGAAGCTTCTTGCCTTCCGCACTTCCATAGAATCTCGCCTTAAACGGAAGCCTTCCCTTCTCGTTTGTCAGTTTTAAATCTATGCTCCAGTATTCCTCGGGGTTAAACGCCTCAATCTCACGCTCTCTGTCGACTATCAGCCGCATTACAACCGACTGAACCCTGCCGGCGCTCAGGCCCTTTTTAACCTTCTTCCAGAGCAGCGGGCTGATTTGATAACCCACAATTCTGTCAAGGACACGCCGTGCCTGCTGTGCATCAACCAAATTCATATCTATCGGCCGCGCCTCTTTAACCGCCTCTTTGACAACATCCTTCGTGACCTCATTAAAGGTAATGCGACAGTCGCTTTTGGGGTCTATACCCAAAACGTTCGACAGATGCCACGAAATTGCCTCTCCCTCACGGTCGGGGTCGGTTGCGAGGTAGACCCTTGCCGCGTTCTTTGTTTTCTTCTTGAGTTTGGCTATAAGGTCGCCCTTTCCTCTTATCGTAATATACTTCGGCTCGAAATCGTTGTCTATCTCAACACCGATTGAGCTTTTGGGCAAGTCTCTGACGTGACCCATTGTTGCTTCTATATCGTATCCGCTTCCCAGATACTTTTTAATCGATTCCACCTTTGTCGGTGACTCGACTATTACCAGTTTCTTTTTTGAACCTGTGCGTTTACCTGCCTTTTTTACGGCCATAAACCCATCCTCCTGCTTACTGTAAATTCTTTTATATTGAAATAGAATAATTATCGCCTGCGTGTTCCTTAACCGCACCTGCCATCATCAGCTGTAATATCAAAAAGTTCAGCTCTGACATCTCGATTCCACAGTCATTCGATATATCATCTATATGAGCAGCCCCATTATTATTGTATAAATATTCAAGTATTATTCTCTGCTTTTCGTCAAACATCTCAAGGTTCGGCTTTTGCCGAACCAGCCCTTCCCGAATCCTTCGGGAATATTCTTTGTTTTTGTCTTTCTTTATCTTATTGCCAGAATTGCCCGCCGATTCACCCGTTTTCGTCTCGCCGTCTCTTCTATCACTCGGTGCGGGCATTATCTTATACGCCCTCCGCTCAGCCGGGGAAACAGGCCTCAGCAGTTTCATTCCGTTTTCTATCTCGTTTGAATATATACCTATATATTCTTCTATGACATCCTCCGCCGAGGTAACCAGCTTTGCATTGCTCTTTATAAGCTTATTGGGAAGCTCTGAGCCTTCATCGTTCGGCTTCCCCGGAACAGCAAACAAATCACGATTTGAATCCGCCGTCCAGTTTGCTGTCATACTCGTGCCGCTGTTTTCCCTTCCTGCTATTATAACCGAACCACAGCACAGACCTACCATAATCCTGTTTCTGTATTTATAAAATCTGCCCTTGCCGACTTCTCCCGGCGGCATCTCGGATATTACCGCACCGTTTTGTATTATCTCATTATACAGCTCGGCGTTTTTCTTAGGATAAATAATGTCAACCCCTCCGGCAAGAACCGCGACTGTTCTTTGTCCTGCCATTAATGCCCCTGAATGTGCAAAACCGTCAATTCCCTTTGCCATACCGCTGACAATAAGAATCCCCGATGCCGCAAGGTCATATGCCAGCTTTTGTGCAAACTTCTCGCTGTATTCCGAACATTCACGCGAACCGACTATGTTTATGGCTACAAGACCGTCAATATCCGGAAGTTCACCCTTGACAAACAAGACCTGAGGCGGCATATACATCTCGCTGAGCCGCTTGGGATATTCCCTGTCTCCAAGCTGAACCATCTTTATTCCCGTCTTTTCACATTCCTCCGCAATCATATACGCCTTTTTAAGCGAATGACTTATAGTGAATCTTTCGGGAAGTCTCCTGCCCGAATATAATCGTCTATACAGAACCTTTGAATTATATACCTCCTCGGCACTTACTCCGCCATCAAGACATTTGAAAACTCTCTCCGGATTATTTTGACATTGAATATTAAGCCACAGCTTATATATTAGGCCACTATTATCCATTATGTACTACCTCTAAACTTACGGACGCAGCATATACATAGCTATCCCCGCCGCAACGGCTGCGTTGAGCGACTCGGCATCTCCTTTCATCTCTATTCTGACAGCAACATCCGATTCTGCCAAAACCTCGGGCGACACGCCGTGTGCTTCGTTTCCTATGACTATTGCGCGCTTTCCTTTAAGCCCCGCATTTTCAATCGGCATAGAATTATAAAGCGCCGTCGCCGCTATTTTAAAACCTGCTGATTTAAGCTCTTTTACCGTATCCGTATCAAATTTGCAAAACCTCATTCTAAACACCGAACCCATTGCCGACCGAACCACCTTTGGGCTGTATATATCCGCACAGCCGCGGCTTAAACATATACATTCTATCCCCGCCGCCTCAGCGGTGCGGATAATCGTCCCCATATTTCCCGGTTCGGAAACACCGTCAAGCACCAAAACATATTCCATCTTATTGAAATCATTCTCGGCTTCCGGCGGGAACTTCAAAATCGCTGCGATTCCCTGAGGGGTCTCAGTGTCACATATTTCGCGGAAGGCTTTGTCACTTGTACTATATACAATTTTTCCGTCTTTGTCAAGTGTATTTATAAAATCTCCGTTTTCAGAGAAAAATTTCTCCGACACAATAATACAGTCAATTTGGTTCGGAACAAACGAAATCGCGTCGTTTACAAGGCGCACGCCCTCGGCAAAATACCTTCCGTTTTTCTCCCGGCCTCGCTTTTTGTGAAGCGACCGCGCCAGTTTAAGCACCGCATTATCCCGGCTTGTAATTGTCTTAAGCATTACTTCCGCTCCTTAGATATATTGGATATAATTTTCAGAATTTCATATACGATTACGCTTTGTATAGGGAACAAAACAAGGTTCTTTATCACTCTCGCAGGCAAAATCCCTACAATTCCGCTTCCCGCCGCAGGGGCGAGAGCAATCGAATTTAAAACGATGTTGACCGTAAGTATTACCGTCAGCTTACATAAGAACACTCTCAAAAAAGTGACCCGACGTTTGTACAGGAACATCCCGTATATCATTCCGGCTATCGCCGTGTTTAATGTATAGGTGAATAAAAAACCTCCGGTCGGTTTAGCGATAAACGATACCACGTCCGACAGAAGCGCAACCGCCATGCCGGCAATCGGCCCGAACATATACGCCGCCGCCGGCGCAGTTATAAATCCAAAGCCTATCCTCAAATATGACGATAAAGGAAGGGTAAAGTACCCCAATATAACATTTATCGCTATGAGCATTGCACAAATCACCAAATTTTTAGGCTTCCGCGTCACCGCCGCAAGGCCCTCGCGGCAATACAATACGTTAAAAATAAGCAAAACCGCAAACACTGTCATTATCAGTATTGCGCCCGCCCAAAACCCCGAAGCCGCGTCAAGAAACATTCCGAACGGTTCAAGAAACGCGCGTATCGCAGACTTTGCCGCGTCCATACTGCTATCAAATGAAGCAAAAAAATTTTGCATAAAAAATACCTCCTCTTGCTACAGCGCGAAAATATTCGCGCATGCCGATTGAACATACCGCCAACACAGCAAAAAGAGATATTTCGTTGTGTAACAGGCACAAAAGCCCAACAGCGGGATGCGGTGTCCGAACCGCGGTTCCTTACACTTCGTTCATCCGCCAACTCCCTGTGCGGATGACACTTCAGACCGATTTCCGGTCAACGCTCGAACACCTACTCTGTATAAATTAACTCATACATGCAAAACGTATATATACAAAAGATTCTCTGCGGACTTATGATTGCCGCAAAAGAATCTTTAAATCAAAACAATTATTTAACCTGATCAACAAGGCTCTTAAAAGCTTCAGGATCGGATACCGCGATTTCAGCAAGCATCTTTCTGTTGATTTCAATACCCTTGTTCTTAAGACCGTTCATAAACTTGCTATAGCTGATACCGTTCATACGAGCAGCGGCATTAATACGAGCGATCCAAAGCTGTCTGAACTCTCTCTTCTTTGCTTTTCTGTCTCTGTAAGCATAGCTAAGCGATTTCATAACCGCCTGATTAGCAGTTCTGAACAGCTTGCTCTTTGCACCCCTGTAGCCCTTTGCGAGCTTCAAAATTTTCTTATGTCTTGCGCGTGTTTTAACAGCGCCTTTTACTCTTGCCATTTATGTTACTCCTCTCTTATCTCGATTTTGGTTGAATAAGCCGCGGCTTATTTATAAGGCATCATGCTTCTGATTGTAGCCTCATTTGCACTTGAAAGATAACCGCCCTTTCTGAGGTGTCTCTTTCTCTTTGTTGACTTCTTGTTAAGAATGTGACTTCTGTAAGCCTTTGCTCTCTTAACCTTACCGTTTTTGGTAACACCGAAACGCTTGGCTGCTCCTCTGTGAGTTTTAATTTTAGGCATAAAAATTTCTCTCCTTCCGTATTACTATTGAATTAACCTTTTGGAAATTTAAAACGCTTACGCTTTTTTAGGCGACAGAACCATAGCCATGTTTCTGCCTTCCATTTTAATGTCCTTGTCGGACATACCGACCTCCTGGACATTATCGCGGAAACGAACAAGCAAATCCTTTCCGAGTGAGCTGTGGGTAATCTCGCGGCCGCGGAAACGAACCGAAACCTTAACCTTATCGCCCGACTTTAAGAACTTGATTGCCTGATTTAATTTAGTGTTGAAATCATGGTCATCAATATTCGGTGTCAATCTAACCTCTTTAACATTGCTGACCTTTTGATTTTTACGATTTTCCTTCTCACGCTTCGCCAATTCAAATTTATGCTTGCCGTAGTCCATAATCTTACACACCGGCGGCTTTGCCTGCGGAGCGATTTTTACCAAGTCAAGGTTCTTTTGATCAGCCAGCTTCTGTGCTTCCGCAGCGGAAACAATACCAAGCTGCTCACCGTCCGCCCCTATGAGACGAACCTCCTTGTCTCTGATTTCTTCATTTATCATCAAATCCTGCTTTGCTATTTAAAACACCTCCAAAAAGTCTTTGCCGCAACAAAAAAGCGACCGCACAAAGTACGCCGCATTGATACTGATATAAATTAAATTGTCAGCCCTTTCGCTTTTAAGCTGAGGGGAGAAGCGGCAAACTTCTGCTTTACTGATATATACTACCACATTTTTTTCCGATTGTCAATAGTTTTTAACCATTTATTTTAAATTCTCTTTTTGGCTTCTATCTTTATGTATTTACAGCGATATATCTCACCGCATGAACATTTTAAATACAACGAAATTTTAGGCAACACATTCTTTTTCAGCACAAACAGCCTGCTACTGCACTTTGGGCAAAAGACTCCGTCCTTTGTTTTATATGGCTCTTTTGCTTTATGCTGCTGGGCGACCTCTTTTATTTCTTCAGCATTTTCGCTCATTCGACAGGATTCTCCGCATTGACACACAAACCTAATCCAATATCCGACAGCCGCATCTCCTAATCTCGCAATAATGCGTCCGCACTTTCCGCAAACCAAAACTCTTCCGCCTATTGTTTCGGCTGTATTATCCTTTGTTTTTATATGATAGTGATAGCTGTCCAATGTTTTTATATACTAGTGATAATCCCTCAACTGTCTCACCTCTGTTTTACACAAGCCCCTATTCCCTGCTGTCATCCGAATTTTTTGCGGCGATTGACGCTATCCCACAGACAATGTCCGCCGCAAGTTTTCTTTCCTCCGGCGAAAGCTTTACAAACGCGTGCCTTATACGGCGAAATTCCGCATTATTTTCGACATTTCCGTCATCATCTCTTTGAAACAGCTCTGCCAGAGGAAAGTCAAGCGCCGCTGCTATCCTTGCGAGTGTGGTTACTGTTGGGCTTGCCTCGTTTCGCTCCAATTTACCTATTGATGACGCATCAATATTTGTCATAAAGCCAAGTTCTTCCTGACTGATTCCCTTTGCACTCCGGCATTGCCTTATGACTTTCCCATTGTAATTTTCATATTTGTTCATATCAAGGCTCCTAAATATATTTTAGCACTGCTTGTCTTATATACTTATATAATATAAGCAAAGTCTTAATATATTAAACTATAATCTACCTTTTAAAGTATATTCCAACACCTGAAAACTATCAAAGGGATATTAAACTTGACGTTAAGTGAAATTTCACCCTAAAATTTATTTTTTAATATTAACCTAATCATATAAAAATATAAAATCTCTTGAGCAATCGCCATCCCCAATCTTCGCCCCCTTGCCTAAAGGGACAGAACCCCTTTATTTGTTCCTCCCGGAGGGAGGGCGAACGGCGCAAGGGCGCGGCT
>CAJKNM010000032.1 GCA_905201285.1 uncultured Eubacteriales bacterium
AGAAATGAAATTTTTCGCGGTTTCACAATACTTTCGGCAAGATATTGTTACATTGCCGCAACGGGCGTGGCGGCGGATTTATGGGCGGAGGGCAATTAATTCAAAGCAATATCTTGCTGAAAATAACTTTTTCGACAGTCTCAAAAAGGGGGCGTTCTGCCCCCTTTCAGCATAGTTTTTTCAGTCGGTTTAAGAGTGAACAATATCTGACCTGTGCGGTGCGGAGCTCGTATATACAGATATCCACCTCGTCGGGATTGAATACACAGTCAAAATTATCCTGAGCAATTTCCATTTCGCGGCGGGCTCGGTTTACCTCGGCGGTCAGAGCCGATATACTTTTTATTCGCTTTTCGTTTTCATCGGTCTTTGATTTTTCGTTTGTTTCGGGCATTTCCGACGGGTTTGTTTTTTGTGGTTTCATATTATGCCTCCGGATTTTACAGCTATTTTAATATAGTATATTTAATAAATTAATATTTATACTTTTATAATTAAAAAAGTTATTGATTTGTTCATAATTTAATAGTATAATTTAATAGTACAATTGTGTAAAGAATAAATATATCAAAGATAAAAAACACATAATCCGGGAAAGGTGGAAGGTGTTATGCAAGGTACAAAAAATAAAGTTTTAATAGTTGACGATGAGGCTAATATTTGTGAGCTTATAAGGCTTTATGTCGAAAAGGAAGGCTATAGCGCTATAATTGCGACTGACGGCGCAAGGGCTGTCGAAAAATTCACAGAGGAGAAGCCGGATATAGTTCTTCTTGACATTATGCTTCCGGTTAAGGACGGATGGCAGGTATGCAGAGAAATTCGTGCGGTGAGCGATACTCCTATTATTATGCTTACCGCTAAGGGCGAGACCTTTGATAAGGTTTTGGGTCTTGAACTCGGGGCGGACGATTACATAGTCAAACCGTTTGAACCGAAGGAACTGATAGCGAGAATGAAGGCGGTTCTCCGCAGGGTCGAAACACGCCCCGCGCCTCAACAGGAAGCCAGCGGCGAGCTTGTGTTTGACGGACTCAGAATAGGCCGCGAAACATACGAAATTTATCTTGACGGAAAGAAAATTGAGATGCCGCCAAAGGAATTTGAACTCTTGTACTTTCTTGCCAAAAACAAAAATAGGGTTTATACAAGAGACCAGCTTCTTGACGAAATATGGGGATATGAATTCTTCGGTGATTCACGTACCGTTGACGTTCATATAAAACGAATCCGTGAGAAGATTGAGAGCGAGGGCAAGAACTGGCAGTTGAAAACCGTATGGGGTGTCGGCTATAAATTTGAAGTTTCCGAATAGGGCTGTGAAGGAGAGGTTTTCATATGGACGGACGCAGTATGTTCGGAAAAATCTTTTTTGTAAATATTATTTCGATGCTTGTTTGTATAATCATACTCGGTTCAACCGAGGTGGTTTTAATGACGAGTTATATCTCAAAACAGAGCGAGGAAACTTTAAGCAAGAATGCCGAAACAATCATCAATCTGATGAAGTCGGATATTTCAAAGGGAACAATGACCGATATGCTTAACGGCTTTGCTCACGCAATGGGAACGTACATTATAATATTGGATAACAAGAGCGAGGTTATCGCCTGCAGCGAGAGAAGCGATTTGGTTAATTCGCCGCCGTCGTTTGTAAGCGGTGAGTATACCAAGACGGTTTTAAGCGGCCAGAAGAACTCTATGATCGGCACGATGGGAAGTCTGTTTCAGGTGACGATGTTCACTCTTCAGATTCCCGTTAAGAACAGTAACGGCAATGTTTTGGGCGCTGTTATGCTCAGCCGGCCGATACCCGAGCACCAGAGAATGAAAAACGAAATAATACGCATAATGTTCTTATCGACGTTGGTTATTGTCGCAAGTTCGCTTGTGCTGTCATATTTTTTAGCAAAGCGTATTTCGGTTCCGATTCATAAAATTTGTGAATCGACCAAAGAGTTCGCAAAGGGTAACTTTTCGGTCAGAGTTGGGGAAGACACCGTTCATTCGGACGTTCTTGAGATTGCCGAACTGACCGATGCCTTCAACAATATGGCGGAAGAACTCGAGAAAGGCGAAGAAATAAAGAATACGTTTATATCCGATGTGTCGCATGAGCTGAGAACGCCGATGACAACAATAGGAGGCTTTGTTGCGGGAATCCTCGACGAGACTATTCCTCAGGATAAACAAAAGGATTATCTTAAAATAGTCTATGACGAAATCAGCAGGCTTTCAAGACTTGTCAATACATTTTTGGATATTACCAGACTCCAGTCGGACAAGCTGACGCTTAACAAGATTGATTTTGACATAAACGAGCTTATCAGGATGGTTATAATCGGGCTTGAAAGCAAGATAGAAGCCAAGAAGATAGATGTTAAGCTTGAACTTGAGAGTGAGAACTGTTATGTGAATGCCGACCGCGACAGCATAACGAGGGTTGTGACAAATCTTTTGGACAACGCTGTGAAGTTCACGAACGAGGGCGGAAGGATTACCGTAACGGTTACGACACATCAGCATTCTGTTTCCGTCAGCATAAAAAATCCCGGCTGCGGAATTTCAAAGGAGCACCAGCCGATGATTTTCAAGCGTTTCTATAAGGCGGACAAATCGCGCAGCCGTAACCGCGAGGGAACGGGGATAGGCCTGTATCTGGTAAAGAATATTTTAAGCGCCCACGGCAGGGATATTACCCTTGACAGCGTAGAGGGTGAGTATGCTGACTTTACATTTACTTTAGATAAAGGACGGCCGAATCAGCAAAGGGTATACTCGATTCACAACCAATAAATTTTAATGTTTAAAAGCTCTTTTACACTTTGTTCATAAAATTGTAAAAAATCGCGTATATAATGATGAGTGAAAAGAGAAAAGAACATAAAATATAAAAGCAAATCTTCGACAGGGACTTCGCGGACGGAGAGATTAAATATTTGCCGGGCGAAGCGGCGAAAGGAGAATCATTATGAGTGACTTTGATGAAAGATTTAACGGCACAAACAATACAGACGGCATTGATAATACAAACAATGCAGGCATTACAAACAGTGCTGATACCGCAGACAGCACAAATACATTTTCAAATGCGGAAATGAATAATAATATGGGTAACGGCTTTGATAATAATTCATATCAGCAGCAGAACGCTCAGCCGTATAACGGCACATATTCGGACTTGGATAATACACAGCCGCAAGGCACAGCGGGTTATCAGTCGGTTAAAAACGATATTAGCCAAATCAACCTTGACGGTGCTCAGCCATCGGGCGATTCGGCGACATTCAGACACGGCGGTTATACCGAGAATATTCATTATAAGAAACCGCATAAGTCAAGAAACCGTTTCATAGCGGCTATGGTTTCGCTTACCGTTTTGAATTTAGCGATTATGGGCGGAACGTTCTTCGCGGGAACGCGATACGGTCAGCAGCAGAAACAGGTTGCCTCCAAACAGGAGCTTGTAAGCAGTTTAAGCGGCGACTCGGGTGATAATACAAACGGCGCAGCCCAAACAGCCAATACAACCCCTGAGATGGCTACTACCGAGATTGCAAAAAAGGTAGGCCCGGCGGTTGTCGGAATCAGAAGCACAATGCAGCAGCAGACAGGCTTCTTTGGCTCAACGAGCCAAGCTCAGGCAGAGGGTTCGGGCATAATCCTCTCTGAGGACGGATATATAGCAACAAACAACCATGTTGTTGACGGAGCAACAGCGGTCAGCGTAATTTTAAATACCGGCACAGAGCTTGAAGCCAAGATTGTCGGAAAGGATGAACAGACTGACCTTGCTGTAATCAAAATTGAACCGACGGAACAGCTTACCGTTGCCACAATCGGCGATTCGACAAACCTTGAAGTCGGCGAGAGAGTTGTCGCTATAGGTAACCCGATGGGTCTTGAATTCTTCGGAAGCGTTACCGAGGGTATCGTCAGTGCGGTAAACAGAAAGATTACCGTTGATAACAGAACAATGAGCCTTATCCAGACAGATGCGGCTATCAACTCGGGTAACTCGGGCGGTGCGCTGATTAACAGATTCGGCGAGGTTATAGGTATCAACTCGGTAAAGGTAAGCAGCGAGGGCGTTGAAGGTATGGGCTTTGCAATCCCGAGCGCTGAAGCAAAACCGATAATTTCCGACCTGCTTCAGTACGGTTATGTTAAAGGCCGTCCGGTAATAGGTATTTCAACTCGTGAGGTAACCGAGTATATGGCTCGTGCATATTCGTGGCCGCAGGGTGTTCAGGTTATGGAGGTAACAGGCGATTCGGCTAAGAACGCCGGCCTTCAGCAGGGTGATATTATCACCGAGGTTGAGGGCGAGAAGATTACCGATTCGGATAAGCTGAACGAAATCAAGAATAAGCATAATCCGGGTGATAAGCTTAAAATGACGGTTTATAAATATTCGACCGGCAGAACGGAGACAGTTGAGGTTACACTGTCAGAACAGCTTCCGGGTTAATGAAGTGATTTTGCCGCGCAGATGTGGAACATTCACATCCGCGCGGCTTTTTTTGTTACAGTTGTGTTAAAATTTGCGTACAAATTGAATTTAGCGGTTTACATAGTCCGATTAAATGATATAATATATATAAAGTTGCCGGAGTGGCAGAAAAATCACTTAAATTTATTACATAAGCCCAATTAACGGCAATTTGAGATGCCCGCAAAGCCAGACAGGAGGAAAACTGATGGAAAATTCTGAAAACAATTCGGTTATGGTATCTCAGCGGCAAAAAAGACAAAAGCCCGGCAAACAAAAGAAAAGCAGGATAAGAACGGCGGCGTTGATTTTTAGCGGCGTTGTTTTAATCTATATAATCTGTGCGGTCTTTGTAAGTCTTAATAAAAACCTGTCAACGACAACAGCCTTAAAGGGTACGGTTTCTGAGGGATTCCGTGCAAGCGGATATGTCTTTCGCGACCAGAACATTATAAACGCCGATACGGGCGGATATTTTGAGCCTGTGGTCAGCGAGGGTGACAGGGTTAAAAAAGACCAGGTTATAGGCTATGTATATTCCGAAAAACCCGACAGCGAGATTATCGAACAGATAAAATCGCTCAACAGTCAGCTTCAAATACGAGGAATTGACGGTGAGGCAGCGGTGTATACGGGTGATATGACGTATGCAGAGGGGCAGATTTCAGATGCAATCAGAACTATGTCTGATGATAGGATAAACCGCGATCTCAAATCTGTTGCGGAAAATAAACAAAAGATTAAGCTTATGCTTGGCGACGGCGGCAAAAACGACAATAATGCAAAGTCGGCGCAGCAGCTTCAGTCTGAAATCGATGCGCTGAATAACAGCGCGGGGAGCGGAAGGCCGATTACGGCGCCGGAAGGCGGCGTATTCAGCTCACGTGTTGACGGACTTGAAGATTCATTCGGTACGGATAAGGTTAAAGAAGCTGTTCCGTCATATTTGACAGAGCTTGATAACCGTCAGCCCGCCGAGGTCGGACAGGCTGTGTGTAAGATTATAAACAATTATACATGGTACTTCGCGGCAAATGTGTCCGAAAAGGATGCCGACACGCTTCAAAAGGGTCAGACAGTGAAAATGGAGTTCTTTGACCTTACGAATAATGCCATATCCGGCACGGTCAGCCGTATTTCGGATGCGGAAAACGGCAGGAAAACGGTTGTTATTTCGACAAATCGGTATGTGCGGGGTATATACTCGGCGAACCGTGTAAACGCGGATTTGGTAACGGTAAGTTCAGAGGGAATTAAGCTTCCGGTTGAATGTCTGCGTGTGGTTGACGGCGTGACCGGTGTATATGTGGTTCGGCTTGACGCGGCAAAGTTTATGCCTGTGAACGTTAAGTATAAGAATGATGAATGGGCGATTGTCAGCGCGGTTGACAGTACAGACGGCGAAGGCAGACTGAGAATTTATGATGAGGTTATCGTAAATTACAAAACGCTTGAAGATGGTAAGGTTATACGCTGAAGCGGGAGAGGATGACATAGAGTGAGTGTTGCTGAAAACTTGGCGGAGATTCGGTCAAGAATAGATGAGTTGGCGCGAAGCGCCGGAAGAAATCCCGAGGAGGTTAAGCTGATTGCGGTCAGCAAGACAAAGCCGGTTTCGCTTATAAAAGAAGCGGTTGCGGCCGGTGCGCTTGATTTAGGGGAAAATAAACCACAGGAGATTGTTTCAAAGTATCCCGAATTTGAGGGTGACAGCGTTCGGTGGCATATGATTGGGCACTTACAAAAGAATAAAGTCAGACATATTATCGATAAGGCAGAGCTCATACATTCGGTTGACAGCCTTGCTCTTGCTGAAGAGATAAACAAGAGAGCCGAAGCGATAGGAAAGATACAAAAGATTTTGATACAGGTCAATGTGACAGGAGAGGACAGCAAGTCGGGAGTGTCTCCCGATGATGCGGCTGAGCTTTGCAGAGAAATATCAAAGCTTAATAACGTTAGAATTATGGGGCTGATGACAATTTCGGTCAGCGGTTATACCTATGAAGAAAATAAGAGTGTGTTTGACTCTTTGGCGGTGCTTGCCGCAAGGATTGATGATATGAAGATAGATAACGTTTCTATGAAAGAATTGTCTATGGGTATGACCCACGACTTTGACGCGGCAATAGCCGCCGGAGCGACAATGGTAAGAGTGGGAACGGCTATCTTCGGCGCCAGAGATTACGGCGCGAAAAATAATGCAAACTAAAAATCAATATATAAATGGCAGAGATGCAGAATCAGGAGGATAACAATGGCAAATTTAGTAAAGAACTTTTTAAATGCAGTAGGTTTCGGCAGTGAGGACGAGTATGAGGATGATTATGAAGAAGAAAGAGATGATGATATAGAGCTGTCATCTCCTATCGACAGACTGAATGACAGAAGAAGCAGCAGAGTGGTTAAGATTCATAACAATCCGGCACAGATGAGGGTTGTGGTTATTCAGCCAGAGTCGTTTGAGGAGGCAAGAGATATAACAAATCATCTAAAGAGCCGTAAGCCGATAGTGGTCAACTTAGAGTCGGTTGAGAGCGGTGTGGCGCGCAGAATCATTGATTTTCTGAGCGGTGCGGTATATGCACTTGACGGTGATATTCAGAAGGTTTCAAACAGAATTTTCATTATTGCTCCCAACAATGTGGATATTATGAGTGATGAAATAAAGGGAGATATGAAAAACGCTTTTCCGTGGAACTGATTTAAAGAAAATTTATAAGAGAGGAAAAGCCGAAATATGCAGACCGATAAGACCGATAAAATCGATAAGGAAGATAAGCTGATTCTGTCAAGGGCAGAGGATGCGATGAAACTGGCAGAGAGAAATTATTCGGTGAAAGCGGTAGGGTTTTTGAATCCGAGACAACGGTCGCTGATCATGAAGAATCTTTATCCGAGCCGGGATATAAAGGCTGAATTTGTCGGCGGCTATCCCGATGCCGAGCGTACTATGCTGGTTTGCCGACCGGAGTATGCCGAATTTGAAGCGGATGATATACTTTCTGTTATACATATATCGGGAAGAAATCTTGAAAAGCTGACTCACCGTGACTATTTAGGAAGCCTTATGGGTCTCGGAATAACCCGTGAAAATATCGGGGATATATTAGTTGAGTCGAGCGGGGCTTTTATATTTGTTAAACAAGAAATAGCTGATTATATAACAAACAATCTTGAAAAAATCGGCCGCTGCGGGGTTAAAACGCTTGTGTGCGGGTGTGCGGAGGCGAATATTCCGAAGCCTAAGCTTCGAGAGGTGAACGGCACAGTATCATCGCTCAGAATAGACGCGGTTTTATCAGCCGCGGCAGGAATCTCGCGCGGGCGTGCGGCGGAGATGATAGGTCAGGGGCTTGTCTCACTGAACTGGGAAGAAATAAATTCGGCGTCAAAGCAGGTGGAAGAGGGCGACTTGATTTCGGCCAGAGGAGTAGGAAGAATGAAACTTGAAAGAGTCGGAAACCTGACACGAAAGGGAAGAATAGGCATAACCATAGTTCGTTTTGAATAGAATGGATAGAGTGAAAGGTTCTTTCACACTATATCTCCGGCAGAATGGAGATTTTTGAAAAAAGCGGTGTATTATATTTGTACGCCGTGACGGCTTAAAGTTTGACAGACAAAAGGAGAGGTTCAGTAATGATTACGCCGCAGGATATTGAAACCAAAATGTTTAAGATGTCGTTTCGCGGATACAGCACGACGGAGGTTGATGAGTTCCTCCAGGAAATCTGCGACAGCTATGTGGAATTGTATGAAGAAAATAAGACTTTAAAAAAGAAGGCGGGGCTTTTAAGCGACGCGGTCGGTCAGTACAAGTCGATGGAGGGAACACTCCAGGACGCTCTGAGCGTTGCCGATAAATCGGCGGACCAAATTGAAAAGGCGGCGGGAAACAAAGCGGATGAGATAATAAAAAATGCAGAGCTTACCGCACGTTCGATTGTTGCCGGGGCAGAACAGAAGATTTCCGATGAGGAATATAGGTTAGAACGCATAAAGCGCGAAATTGAATTATATAAGGCTAAGGTTCTCGAGCTTTTAAACGCACAGCTCTGTGTATTAAAGGAATATCCCCAGTCGGGAAGCTTCAATGCGGAAGAGCCTCCCGCACAGCAGATGTGGAATAAGAAAACGGATGCTGTGCCGGACAGCAAGATGCAAAATTCCAAAACGGAAACAAAAAATAATACAAAGCGTGAAAATGAAGATTTTTCAAAGACAAAAGTAGCGGATGCGGTAAAAATCAATAATTCCGCCGCTGATTTATCGGATGAAGATACACAAGACCTTGAAACGATAAATGATTAGCCTCCCTTAAAAGGGAGGAATTTTTATAGCAATAAACAGGATTTGGAGACAAACTATGATATACACGATTATTGCCGCGGTGCTTATTGTGGCAGATTATATAACAAAGCTATGGGCAGAGCGGGTGCTGACAAAGATTTCGTCGATTCCGCTGATTGAAAATGTGTTCCATTTAACATATGTTGAAAACAGAGGAATAGCCTTCGGAATGTTCAGCGGCGGACGAGTGGTTTTTATCGCCGTGTCGCTTATTGTTATGGCCGTTCTTTTGATTATAGTATTTAAAACGCCGAAGGACACAAGAACAGTATGGCTGAAAGGCGGAGCGTCACTTGTCATCGCCGGTGCAATCGGAAACCTGATTGAACGTCTGGTCAAGGGTTATGTTGTCGATTTTTTTGATTTCAGACTGATTAATTTTCCGGTTTTTAACGTGGCGGATATTGCTGTATGCGTCGGCGTGGTAATGCTTTTGATACACTTTTTGTTTGCGGAGGATAGTAAGAGTGAGTAATATTCAAAGGCTGACCGTGGATGAAAGCGGCGCGGGGAGCAGGCTGGATAAGTTTTTAAGCGAAAGGCTGAGCGGACTTACGAGGTCGCATATTCAGAAACTGATCGGTGATAAAAATGTTCTTGTCGGCGGAGAGGGTGCAAAAGCAAATCTCAAGCTGAAATGCGGTGATGAGATAAGCATAGAGGTTCCGGAGCTTTCGGAGCCGGAAATTTTGGCTGAGAACATTCCGCTTGACGTTGTGTATGAAGATGCGGATATGCTTGTGGTGAACAAGCCTCAGGGAATGGTTGTGCATCCCGCAGCCGGGAATTACAGCGGAACGCTTGTGAATGCGCTTATGTACCGCTGTGGGGATGAGCTTTCGGGTATAAACGGCGAGAAACGGCCGGGAATCCTTCATAGAATCGACAAGGACACAAGCGGACTTCTTCTTGTTGCAAAGAGCGACAGGGCGCATATCGGACTTTCGGAACAGATTAGGGAACACAGTCTGACGAGGGCGTATAAGGCATTGGTACACGGCGGTTTTTCGTCAGACAGCGGAGTGATAGACGAGCCGATCGGAAGGCATCCCACCGACCGAAAAAAGATGGCGGTGACATATCGAAATTCAAAGGATGCAATAACCCACTATAATGTTCTTGAACGGTTCGGAAAGTATTCGCTTATAGAGTGTATTCTTGAAACGGGAAGAACGCATCAGATAAGGGTTCATATGTCACGGCACGGGCATCCTATAGTGGGTGATAAAACATACGGTGTGAAAAAAGAGGAGTTTAACTTAAAGGGTCAGCTTCTTCACGCATACAAGGTTGGGTTTATACACCCGATAAGCGGCGAGTATATGGAGTTCACCTCTGAACTTCCGGATTATTTTGAAAAAGTACTGTACAAGCTGAGAAAAGTATGATAGAATTAAATTAAAAATGAATAATATTATTGAGGTGCGAGATGAATAGAACTTTCAGTATTTTAGTTAGTGCGGCTGTCGCCGTATCATTGCTTGGAAGCACAGCCCTTGCTGACGAGAGCAAGGATGACGGAAAATACACCCTTCCCGGAACAGCCTCGAATCAGGCGGCGGATTCCGCTGCGGCCGGAGATGATGCTCAAAAGGCCGAAAATGTATCGGAAAAGAAGAATTCGGGTGATGAGTATACCCTTCCGGGTACAGCGGATACAAATAAGGATATTACCGATAAAACCGATGAGTCCGATAAGAGTAACACGAGTGATAAAAGTGATAATACAGAGACTGACCCGAAAGACAACAAGACCGCCGAAACACAAACACCGGTACAAAGCAAGTATAAATCCGATAAGGTGACGGTTCGGCTAAAAATGATTCCGCGTATGAGGGTTATCGATTCCTTTGCGGTTTTACAGCTATGCGACAAAAGCGGAAAGGTTTTAGGCGAGAAATCCGAATGGGTAGGCGGAATAACCGAGAATTTGACGTATGAATTCGACGTTCCCGAATATTCATTGGGCGAAAGTTTTATCTTGAAGCTGAAAAGCGGACTTGTTAATCTGAAATATTATGAAAATACATATCCTGTCGGGGCTTCAATAGAGCTTGATACATATGTGTATACGGATGATGACGGAAATGTGGTTGAAGGCAACAGCTTTGACCTTGACGGCTGTCCTGAATTTGAACACGCAATAGTGGTGTATGTTGAGGGAAAACAAATGTCGCTTTCGCCCCGCGCAAGATTGATTGACGGTGTTTCTATGGTTCCGGTAAGAGCAATAGCCGAACAGCTCGGCCTTGATGTCAAGTATGACGAGAGATATAACAGTGTAGTGTGCCAAATAGGAAATCAGCAGGCGATATTTAATATAGGTACGGACTATGCGACATTTTTCGGTGAGGATCTGACGCTTCCGCACAAATGCGAGATAATTGACGATACTACATTTGTACCGGTCAGAAGCCTTGCCGAGGCATTCGGCTCGGCGATTGATGCCATCGACTTCGGCGACCACATAGATGTTTGTATCGGTGCGGCATCAAAGGTGACGGAATATATGATGCAGATTCCCGTTAATAAATGGGGAATTTCAAGCCGAACGAACTACCTTGTATGGGTTGATAAGTCGGACTATCGTGTTCGCGTATATACCGGCTCACAGTATAAGTGGAAGCAAGCGGCAAGCTTCCCCTGTGCTATAGGTGCGCCGAATACGCCGACTATAACGGGAAGCTTCGAGTATCAGTACAGAGCGGCGAGTTGGGACTATCCCGGATACTATGTCGGCCCGTGTCTGATATTCTATGGCGGATACGCTCTTCATTCTACGCTTCTCCGTTATGACGGAACGCCGTATGATAATCGTGTTGAAACGATGATTTCACATGGCTGTGTGAGACTTCATAAATCGGATATTGATTGGATAGCCGCACGGCTCCCGATAGGAAGCCGGGTGTATGTAACCGAATAATTAAAAGGGCTGTTTCGTTTATGAGAAACAGCCCTTTTAATTACAGATATTTTCGCATATGATTCAGTGCATTTTTTTCAAGACGCGAGACTTGCGCCTGAGAAATTCCGATTTCATCCGCAACCTCCATTTGGGTTTTCCCGCGGAAGAAGCGAAGCGTCAGAATAAGCCGCTCGCGTTCCTGAAGTTTTTGCATTGCTTCTTTTAACGAAATTTTTTCCAGCCATGAATCGTCAATGTTCTTGTCATCAGCTATCTGATCCATTACGAAAACCGCGTCGCCGCCGTCGTGATATATAGGCTCTTGAAGCGAAACAGGGTCCATAATCGCGTCAAGGGCAATCGAAACATCCTCACAGGGCAGATTCAGCTCTTTTGCAATCGCCTCAACCGTCGGCTCCTTGCCGTTGGCGGCGGTCAGCCGCTCACGGACGGCAAGAGCCTTATACGCGGTATCACGCATCGAACGGCTGACGCGGATAGAGTTATTGTCGCGAAGGTAGCGGCGGATTTCGCCTATTATCATGGGCACCGCATAGGTCGAAAATTTTACATCGTGGCTTGTGTCAAAGTTATCGAGTGCCTTAATCAGGCCAATACAGCCTATCTGAAACAGGTCATCGGCGTTTTCGCCGCGGTTGCTGAATCTGTGCATAATGCTGAGAACAAGCCTTAAATTTCCGTATATAAATTCCTGACGCGCCTTCATATCGCCTTGTTTTATTCGTTCAAAAAGCTCTTCCTTTTGCTTTTCGGTCAAAAGAGGAAGCTTAGAGGTATTTACACCGCAGATTTCAACTTTACTTGCCATAATAAATCTCCCGTAGATTTGTCTTATAACTTAAATTATTGGCTATGTTTTAATTTTTATACTGTCAAACACGGTCGAATAAAAATTAAGAGACGCCCCGCTTAAACGAGGCGTTCCAGTGTGTCGATAAACCCGAATAACCGAAAAATTTCATTTTTAATTAAACGCCGTCCCCTGATTCCGCCCTGCCTACCACGGCGGCAAAGAAATGAAATTTTTCGCTATTTTACAATATATTTCAGAAAACATTGTAAAAACCAAAATAATTTTTTCCGCGCAGGTGGGCTTGGCAACTGTATGGGCACCGGGCACTTTATTCAATAAAATTATTTTGGTTTTTGAAGAAACTTAGGCAAGAGGGTGAGCTATAACAATATCTTGCGGAAAACAGACTTTTTCAACACATTAAGAGACGCCCCGCTTAAACGAGGCGTCCCATAGTGACTCGGTTATTTTACAATAACCATTTCCTTGACCTGATCCTGATAAATTCTGAGGAAGAGCCGAGCCTCATTACCCTCTTCATAAATCTCAATGTCAGATGCAGATACTACTTCGATATTCTTGTTGTTTCTTGTCGAATCATAGAGATATACGACCGCATCGCCTGTTGCATAGTTTCGGATATCCCCGCCGACCTCTACGTTTACGCTTCCGCTAAACTTCTTGGTCACGCGTCCGTATACACAGGTCAAATCGTTTGTAATATCCTTATTGAATTCCGTTGCCTTAGCCGAGGAATCAAACAGCACGGTTATGCCGTCAATCTCGCCGGCTGTGTTTACACGGTACTGGATAATGTCACCCTTCTGGAGTGGTGTTGATCCTGTTCCGCCCGACTTTTTGAGAATGGTCTTGTCAACAGCAAGCAGGTTCTTTTCCGCTCCGCTTTCCCAACCGTAAAGTCTGTCGGTTATCTCTTCATTCTTGTTCTGTGTCTCGCTGATGTGGTCAACAAGCAATATCGGTGATTCCGCCGATGTTGTGCCGGTAGAATTTGTTATTACCACTGCGTTTGCCATATAGTTGTCCTGAAGGTCATATACTCTTACCGAATAGCTTGTGTCATTCGAGAGAGAGCTGCTGCTTCTTATCGAGTATTTGGTTGTATCCGTGCCGGCATCGGACGGAATTTCAAATATAACGGTTTCTGTGCCTATTCCGACGTTGCCGAGCTTACCCGATGCACTCTTGTATACCATATTGTTGTTTGAGATGTTAAGAGTGAATGTTCCCTTATTCGGCGCTCCTGTGCTTGTGCCGTCCTTGGCTGTGTCAATAGCTGTGATTTCGCCCGTGCTGTTTGTTTCATACATAATCAGCTGCGGCGAAACGCTGCCTGAGCCGTTAAGCGTTCCTACAACCTCTTCGGCCTTCTTGCCGTAATCACTGTTATAGCGCATCTTTTCGGTGCTGGTTAAAATCGAGGTTTCGCCTGCCCCGGTGAATATCTTAAACTGTCCTGTTGTGGCAAAGCCTTCATTCATAATTGCACCGACAAGATAGCCATACTTCTTGGCTGCCGTGGTGTCTGTTTCTACCTTTGCGTTTTCGTCAACCGCTGCGATTTCGCCTGTTATATCAAGATAGAACGTTCCTCTGTCACGAAGCTTGATGTCATTCGGATAGCTCGGTGCTTTCTTATAAAGCTCGGTTCCGCTTCCTATACGATAGCCGTCCTCGGTTACCTCGTTGACAACTCCGTTTATAGATGCGTCGGATACATATGCCTTGATGAGCTTCTTGTCCTCACTGATTGTATAAGAGATTACATTCCATTCCTTCAGTGACGAAACATCAATTTCTTCACCGTTTTTGGTCAGGGTAAACATTATATCTTTGTTATCCTTGTCAAGTACAAGCGAGCCGTTTAGATATTTGTCTGTTACACGTCCGGTTATTGTCGAAACGGTATCAACAACGATGTTTGTAAGATGATTTACAAATATTGTTTCATAGATTCCGTTGGTGTCTGCGTCGAGAAGAACAATGTTACCCGATTTCGGCTTTAACTGTTCGTTTGTTACGTCTGTCTTGTACTTTCCGTTATAGATATAAACCGCATCAGCGGCAATCTGTTCTGTCTTTGTACTCTTGTCCTTGGTGTTTGCCCAGTATTCGATTGTTCTTTCCTTGCCGGTGTCACCGGTAACGCCTACTATATCATCCGCAACGATAGTGACCGACTTGTTCTTGTTTGACTGTTGCCTGATGCAGATAAGCGTTTTTTCGTCAGTGGTCTTGTCGATTCTTGCATAATAGAGTACGTTATAGCCCAAGAACTGCTTTGCGTTGCTCTTTCCGAGATAGAAGAGTTTGTCATCTATCTGAATTCTGTCCTCGGCGGTTGTGCTTCCGCCCTTGAGCGAGGTTTCGCCCGTGCCGACAACCTGACCATAGCCTTTTTCTACATTTAATTTATCATAGAGAAGAGTTTTGTCTACAACTTCATAACGGGTTTGTGTTCCATAGGTTACCTGTTCCATTAGATTTACGGTAAGAGAGTTGAATATCAGCTGAGCAATATCACCTCTGGTGGCCGACTGGGCCGGTGCACCCGAAATTCCGCGAAGAAGCTGGTTTGAAGAAGCTATCGAGAGATAACCGCTCGGATAACCGCCCTTGTCTGTTGCGGCAGGTTCATAACCCATTGCACGGACAATTATTGCGATTGCTTCCTGAAGCAATACCGGGTCATCGGGGCGGTAGGTCCCTACATCATCACCGACAACCATACCCTGTTGATGTGCCACGTTTATTGCGCCTGTTGCCCAATGGCTTGACGGAACATCGGGGAAGTCGGTTCTTCCGTTTGAATTAACCGCCATATCCTCAAGGCCGACCGAGTACACGGCAACCTTTGCCATTTCGCTTCGCTTGATTGCGTCTGAGGGACGGAAGGCACCGTCCTCTTCATCTCCGACCATTATTCCGAGAGCACCGAGAAGCTCGGCGGCTTCTTCATATTTTGTGCCGGCGATGTCAGGCGCAAGGCTGATTCTTACTGTGCTATAGCGCGATGCAGCGGGGGTTTCGGCAACAGGGCCGGCCGCCATACCGTTGTTCTTTGCCGCGTTCTCGGCGAGAGTGGTGCTTTGGCTGGGCGACTGTTCCGTGCCGTCTGCCGCTGTGCTGCTTGCTAAATCGGTCGCCGCGGTATCTGCTGCCGAATGGGCTGTGGGAGAAGCGGCGGTGTCTGTGATTTGAGTTTGGTTACCGATGACCTTATCATTTGTCAGCGGTGATGAAGAATTATGAGCCGAAGCCCCGCCGTCTGCGGATGCGGTTTCGGCAGGGCCGAAAACTTCGCCCGAGACAGGCGCAG
>CAJKNM010000033.1 GCA_905201285.1 uncultured Eubacteriales bacterium
AAATTTGTTAAAACTTTAACTTTTTAAATCAAAAAAACTGTAACTTATGATTAAAAGCTGTTACCCTTGCATTAATTTTCGTTAAGCTTCTGTAAAAATGCCTGTGTACGTTCACATTTCGGATGTCTGATGACCTCCTCGGGGGAGCCTTCCTCCACCACTACTCCGTCGGCCATAAAGATAATCTTATCGCTTACGCTTTCAGCGAAATCAATCTCGTGAGTGACAATAACCATAGTGATTTTTTCTTTTGCAAGCGCGCGAATAACCTTAAGTATCTCTCCCGTAAGCTCCGGGTCAAGAGCCGAAGTCGGCTCGTCAAAGAAAAGGATTCTCGGCTTAAGCGCAAGCGCTCTTGCAATCGATACCCTCTGCTTTTGACCTCCGGACAATTCACAAGGATAATTTTCAAGCTTGTCGATAAGTCCGACGCTTTTTAATATAGCCTTTGCATTCTCGTCAATCTCAGCGAGAATCGTTTTTTTGTTACTTTTATAATCCTCTCTTTCCTTCGCAATAAGCCGCGGTGCAAGCGTAACATTTTCAAGCACACTGTACTGAGGAAAGAGATTGAAATCCTGGAAAACAAGTCCGAAATTAAGCTGTTTAGATCTCATTTCGGCGGCGGACAGTTTGACCTTATCATCGCCCGAAAAAAGAAGCTTTCCGTCTAAAAAGATTTGACCCTCGTCCGCTCTCTCCAAGAAATTTATACAACGCAGGAGCGTAGTCTTACCGCTGCCTGACGAGCCTATGACAGAAAGGACTTCGCCCTCCTCCATAGAAAAATTAACGCCTTTTAATACTTCTGTTTTGCCAAAGCTCTTTTTGAAGCCTTTAATCTCAAGTGTCGGCATATAAAAACCACCCTGCAATCAATCATAATTCATAACTTTAATTTTTATAATAATCAAGCTTCTTTTCTATATACCCGAAGAGAAGCGTAAGCACACCGTTAAATACAAGGAAGTAAATTCCTGTTGAAAACAGCGGCCAAATAAGGCCTTTTTTGGTAAATCGCTCAGCAGACATAATTATTTCAGCAACGCTTACCACTCTCGCAAGAGAGGTATCCTTAACAAGCGTGATAATCTCATTACTGATAGGAGGAACAATCCTCTTGATTACCTGAAACAAAACAACCTTAAAGAAAATCTGAACCTTTGTCATTCCGAGAACCTGCCCGGCCTCGTACTGACCTTTTGAAATAGACTCTATGCCGCCGCGGTAAATCTCTGAAAAATACGCGGCGTAATTAATAACAAATGCAATCATAACTGCTGCCATACGCGACTGCATCGGAACGTCAAATAAAATTCCCGGCGCATACATAACGACAAAAAGCTGAAGCATAAGAGGTGTTCCTCTTATAATCCAGACGAAAGTCTTTGTCACCCAGCGCAGCGGCAGGAACTTCGACATTGAGCCAAAACAGACAATAAGCCCAAGCGGCAGCGATATTATAAGTGTTAATGCGAATATAAAGCAGTTTGTACCAAAGCCTTCAAAAAGCGAGGCTATAATACTTCCGGCAGAACCTGTCATTATTTATAACCAACTTTCAGTAAGGGCAATATGCCCTGTCATTTATCAATATTCGGCGGCAGAAATCCCGCCGCCGAATATATAACTTTCTGTTATTTCACCAAGAGCAAATCCTGAAGCTTATACTTCTCTGCAATCTTTTTCAGAGTTCCGTCAGCCGCAAGTTCTTTCATAATCCCGTTTACCTTTTCGGTAATGTCGCTGCCCTTTCTGAATGCGATTCCGTATTCTTCAGGTTCAAATTCCTGAGCTTCCACAACAGCAAGGTCAGCATAATCTGTTCCCTCACCGATTGAACCTATCGATGTAACATAGTCAACAACGGCTATGTCAGCGGTGCCTGACTTAACTTCCATAAGCGCCTTAGCCTGTGAATCAACACCTGTGTATTTTGCGGTCTTGAAGAAGTCGTTTCCTGTCGCAAGTTCCTCACCTGCCGAACCTGTTTCAGCAACAACCCGTGCGCCCGTTACATCCTTTCCGTACTTCTCAACATTAACTTTAGCGGTAACCATAACCTGTTTGTTGCCGAGATACGGCTCAGAAATGCTCATATTTGCCTTCCTGTCATCCGTAATGGTAAGACCGTTCCAAAGGCAGTCAACCTTTTTTGAATTCAACTCATTTTCCTTTGCGTCCCAGTTAATTTCAACAAAATCGGGTTTAACGCCGAGCTTGTCACATACTGCATTTCCGAACTCAACCTCAAAACCGGTAAGTTCACCGTTTTCATCGGTATAATCCATCGGCGCAAACAAAGTCATTCCTATAACCAGCTTACCCTTCCCCTGAACGTAAGCCCAGTCACTATCGGCTTTCTTCTCTGTGTTCCCTCCGGCAGTGCCGGCGGTCTCACTCTTTCCGCAAGCAGCAAACGCAAGCACGGTAGCTATCGCAAGCGAAAGCGCCAGAATCTTCTTGAATTTTTTCATTTTTATAACTTCCTTTCCCTTTGGTAGATAAAATTTAATTATTTTCAACTTATCTTAAGTGCCATATCTCGCGGTTATAATCTTCTATTGTTCTGTCACTCGAGAAGAATCCCGCCTTAGCCGTATTCATAACAGCAGAGCGCATCCACGCTTCCTTGTCCTTATACTTATCAAAGACACGGGCGTTCGCAGCAAGATAAGACTCAAAGTCAGCAAGCAAAAGATAATTATCCGCAAATCCGTGGTCGCCGATGACAAGCGACTTATATATATCATAGAAGATATTTTCCTGATTGAACGTTCCGTCAATCAGTGTATCTACCACTTTCTTAACAACGGGGTTCTTAGCGTAAATCTCAGAACTCGGTGATTTTCCGCTCGCATAGATATTCAGAACCTCCTGTGAGGAAAGGCCGAAAATGAAGATGTTGTCGTCTCCGACCCGTTCTCTGATTTCTACATTTGCACCGTCCATTGTTCCGATTGTAAGAGCGCCGTTTAACATAAGCTTCATATTTCCCGTACCCGACGCTTCTTTTGAAGCGGTTGAAATCTGTTCGCTCAAATCAGCAGCAGCAACAATCTTCTCTGCACTCGATACGCTGTAATTTTCTATGAATATGACCTTCATTATATCCTTTGTTCTCGGGTCATTGTTTACCGTCTTTGCCACATCATTTATAAATTTAATGATGAGCTTAGCCATATGATACCCCGGGGCAGCCTTTGCACCGAAGATATATGTTGTCGGCATAATATCAGCATCGGGATGTCCCTCAACAATTTTCTGATAACGATAGATTATGTGCATAGCTTTAAGAAGCTGACGCTTGTACTCATGCAGACGTTTAATCTGAACATCGAACATAGAATCAGGGTTCACGATGATTCCGTTATTTTCTAATATATATTTGGCGAGTCTTTCTTTATTATCTCTCTTAATAACGGCAAATTTATCGCGGAAAGCCGCGTCATCCGCAAACGGAGTCAAGTTTTCAAGCTGTTTATAGTCCTTCACCCATCCGTCGCCGATTGAATCACAGATAAGCTTTGAAAGCTCGGGGTTCGCCTTATACAGCCATCTGCGGAAGGTTACGCCGTTTGTCATATTCTTGAACTTATACGGATACATTCCGTAATAATCCTTAAAGGTTTCTTTTTTAAGAATCTCGGTATGCAAAGCGGCAACACCGTTTATACTGTGACAAGCGGTAAGGCAAAGGTTCGCCATACTAACCTGACCGTGTGAAATAACAGCCATATACTCGACCTTTCCCGTGTCACCGGGGAAACGATCCCAAAGAACCTGACGCTGACGGCGGTCGATTTCGTGTATAATCTGACCGAGTCTCGGCAGAAGTGTATCAACCATATCCATAGGCCATTTTTCAAGTGCTTCACAGAGGATAGTGTGGTTTGTGTATGCAAAAGTCTTTCCTATAATGCTCCATGCTTCATCCCATCCGAGACCTTCCTCATCCATAAGTATCCTCATAAGCTCAGGAATGGCAATAGTCGGGTGAGTATCGTTAATATGAATTTGGATATACTCCGGAATCTGCTGCATCGTGAGGTTTTTCTGCTTATGCTTTGCTATAATCCACTGGATTGTGGCCGATACAAAGAAATACTGCTGCTTTAATCTCAAAAGCTTACCCTCATAATGATTATCCTCGGGGTAGAGAATCTTTGAAATAACTTCAGCAAGGTCCTTGTTCTCATTCGCCTTAGCATAGTCGCCGCGGTTAAACTCCCTCATATCAATTACCTCAGGCGAGCGAGCCTTCCAAAGTCTGAGGGTGTTTACCGTCTCGGTATTAAAACCGGTGATAGGCATATCATACGGTTCGGCTATAACGGTGTTATAATCAACCAAACGGAACTTGAGCCTTCCGTCCTCCATATACTCCTCTATTCTGCCGCCGAACTTAATCTCTTTCGAATCCTCGGGCCTCGCTATATCCCATACGTTTCCGTCCTGAAGCCAGGGGTCAGGCATCTCAATCTGATAACCGTCTACAATCTTCTGACGGAAAAGTCCGTACTCATAGCGGATTCCGCAGCCGAAAGCCGGAAGTTCAAGATTGGTAAGCGAGTCCAGGAAACAAGCCGCAAGCCTTCCCAGGCCGCCGTTTCCGAGGCCGGCATCACTCTCCTGCTCTTCTATATCGTCAAGCGAGATGTTCATCTCTGACAGCGCATCACGATAAAGATCTGTCTCCATTATATTCATTAGGTTATTCCCCATCGCACGTCCCATAAGGAACTCAAACGAAAGATAGTACAGCTCTTTTTGGGGCTTACTGTCTGCCTTCTGTTGGTAATTAACCCATTTATCCATTATTTCATCACGAATTGTAAACGCAACAGCGGTATAAATTTCACGCTTTGTTGCCTTTTCAACCGTTTTTCCGAAGTATCTGCGGATTTTACCCGAAATTTCATTCTTAATAAAATCCTTACGCTTGTTATATTCACTTGATTTCGATAAAGCATTCTTCATTATGACATCAATACCTTTCTGTAGGAAAATTTACGTCTGTCTCTATTATGTCAATACTTTCAAAAATACAATTATAATTTTACCTCATTTTTTAATATTCTGCAAGTATTTTTTTGATTTTTGGCGAAATAAACAATATTGCGGGAATTTATAGTAACAAACTTTAACAACTTAGTAGTAATATCGAAAACTTCGGTCAAAGCTATGCTTTGACCGAAGTTTTAAAACATACTACTTTCCGCAGTTTTCGTTTTCAAATTTTTCAAAATCACCTATAAACTTGTTAATGTAACCCGCAAGGGCAACCTCAGGGTCAATTCCCATTTCGCCCGCTGCGGCGGCAATATCAAACAAAAGCGCACCGAATTCCTGTTCGGTCTTACAGTCTATCTCACGCGGGATATGATTATACCCCGCCTTTTTTGCCTTTTTCCTTATCTTTTGGGCACGCATAAGCGACGGAATATAGGTTGATACTCCGCGAAGCTCATCGGCAATACTCGACTGCCTGCGGTCGGCACGCTTGATGGCGTCCCATCTGTCGCGGACCTCATCAGAGGTTTTGACGTTTACCTCGCCGAATACGTGCGGATGCCTGTGAATCATCTTCCGACTGATTGCATCGGTCACATCGTTTATATCATACTCACCGTTATCCTTTGCTATCTGTGCATGAAGAACCACTTGAAGCAAAACATCTCCGCTCTCATCGGCAATTTTCTCAGGCTTTCCGCCGTCAATCGCCTCCACCATTTCATACGCTTCTTCTATAACGCTTTTGCGGATACTCTCATGGGTCTGTTCCCTGTCCCAGGGACACCCGCCCGGAGCGCGCAGTGCGGCAATTATATCGACCAGTTCATTAAATGTGTACTTTCCGTTTTTCAATTTCATCTTCCTCTTTCAAATCAATTATTTAAGCAGGCCGTATCTCTCAAGGATTCCGGCAAGCTTTTCGCCCTTAGGCAGCATCTCAACATCCTCTTTTCTAACCGCCCGTACCGCAAGCGACGCAAAGAGATAAATCATGCCGCATACAGCAATCTCAACAACGCTCAGCACTCTGCTGATGGGCAGGAAGGACGACATCACATACGCGGCCGCCCCCATAATTGCCGCCGCAAGAATCGGCTTTATCACGAAGCTTCCCCATTTGAATTCGATTCCCGCCGCCTTGATTATCGACAGGACATTGAGTACGGCGATTACCAAATAACAGATTCCCGTTCCGACGGGAGCACCGTCGATTCCCAAATACGGAATACAGAAAAAGTTTACGCATACCTTTAAAATTCCGCCGATTATCATATGGATTACCGGTTTGTATACTCGTCCGTACGACTGTAGGATTGAATTTGAAACCTGAACAACCGCGACCGGGATGATTGCCGCTGACAAAACCGACAAAACCGAATGTGCATTATAATCGCCAAAGAGCAAATGCAAAATTTCCTTTGACAACACTCCCATTCCAAAGGCGCACGGTGCGGCGAAAAGCATAGCGATACGCAGGGTGCTTTCGGTAATCTTTTTCGCATTTTCGCGGTCTTTTCTTGCGACCGCAACCGAGATTGCGGGAACAACGCTCGTTCCGAGTGCAACAACCAGCGTCAGCGGCAGATTAAACATTGTAAGAGCCTTTCCGGTATACATACCGTAAAGCGTCGCCGCCTTCTGTGACAGAAGCTCGGCACCTTTCCAGCCTTCCTCCGCCGCCTTTGAGAAGAACGATGTTCCTTCGCTGAACATCGCCGCATATTTATCAAATACGCTTGCGTTTACCACCAAACGTCTTGTAATCGTTGCCATATCTATAAGTGTGGTAAGGCTCGAAACCGATGCACCTATGGTAATCGGAACAGCAATCATAATCAGCTTTTTCAATATTGTTCTGTCGCTTCGCTGAAGTGACGCGGGGGGCTTGTCAAAGCTATGCCTTCTTCGATGAACCGCATATATACAGGTCATAAGCAGGCATGAAAGAAATGTTCCCGCCGTCACGCCGAAGATTGCACCGCCCGACGCAAAAACAGTCTGTATATGCTGTGTAGAAATCTTCGATGCGGCGAAATCAACCGCCGAACCAATCGAACCGTCAACCGTCATCTTCATAAAAAACCATGCAAAGACAAGGCCTATCAGCATCTTGCCGCCTGATTCGATTACTTCGCTCGCCGCTGTCGGATACATATTCTGTCTGCCCTGAAAATAGCCGCGATACGCCGAGGTCATCGCAACAAAGAACACTGCGGGGGCTATAAGTGCAATCCCGAGTGCGGCGTCCGGCATCTTCATCAGATTTGCAATGTTATCCGCAAACAAAAGAAGAATCAGCGTTCCTATTATTCCGACAATGGCGAGGAATCTGAACGCAACCTTAAACACGCGGTTTGCATCGTACTCATTATTCTGTGCTATGCTTTCAGACACCATTTTTGAGATTGCAACAGGAAAACCTGCCGTTGCAACAATAAACATAAATGTGTAAATCTGATACGCAACGTTAAAATATCCGCTTCCTGCGTCGCCTATGAGATTAATCAGCGGAATTTTAAAGCAAGCGCCGATTATTTTAACTATAAAATTAGCTATGCCCAAAACGAGGGCGCCCTGAATAAATCCCTGCGCCGCCTTTGTCTTAGTTTTTCCTGTCATTTAACCACTCCTAAACGGGAATTTTCTGAAATTTTGTATATTCCTATAATTCAAAAATTTCGCAAACCCGCATTTAATACAGGTTTGCGAAATCTGATACACGATTTTATAACCAAGCCGTAAGTTTTACTTCAGGAATCCAAGACCTCTGACAATAGGAGGCTCAACCGCATTGCCCGAACATACCGAGAAGAACGAAATAATCTGAACAACCCAAAGTATAACGAACATTACCCCGGCCACAATCGGAACAATTACAGTCCAGCAAAGGACAAGAGCGATAATTCCTAAAAGTGTCTTTGTAACGCTTAATTTAAGTGCCTGTCTAACGTGAAATCCGACATATTTTGACTCTCTGCTCGCTATAAGAGCAACAATAACGCCAATCCACCCCATAAGATACGGAAGCATAGCGAACACCTTGTTCTGTGAAACATCTGTCTTATCAAATTCGCCGCTGTGGTTATACGGATCCGAATAAACCGGGTTCTGTGCATAGCCTCCGACAAAGCCGCCTTGATTGTACTGTGTCTGACCGGCATATTGATTTGAATACTGACCCTGCTGATTTTGCTGGGTTTGCTGACCCTGCTGTGACTGCTGAGTTTGCTGACTTTGCTGTGACTGCTGCGGCTGCTGAGTCCGCTGTGACGCAAGGCTCATTCCGCAATTCATACAGAATTCACTGTTATCACGGTTTTCTGTACCACAATTTGAACATACCATAAAAATCACCCTTTCCGTTATTCACGGTTTAATATTAATACTTCTGTCATTCTCTTAAACCTTATGGCTATATTATATTTTATATGCCGTATTTTTTCAATATATTTATATTACAACACTGTTAATTTTATGTTAAATTACTGCCGTTTTACAACGGCAGTTTATTAATGGTGAAAGAGCCGTATTCCGGTAAACGCCATAGCTATTCCGTACTTATTACAGGTTTCGATTACATTGTCATCACGGATTGAGCCGCCCGGCTGAGCTATTACCCTTACCCCGGACTTATGTGCACGCTCAATGTTATCGCCGAACGGGAAGAAAGCATCAGAGCCAAGCGCAACATCGGTGTTCTTTTTGAGCCACTCATTCTTCTCTTCCTTTGTAAATACCTCCGGCTTAACCTTAAAGGTTTTTTCCCATACGCCGTCTGCGAGAACATCCATATATTCATCAGAAATATACACATCAATCGCGTTATCCCTGTCGGCACGCTTGATTCCGTCTACGAATTGCAGTCCAAGAACCTTAGGTGCCTGTCTGAGCCACCAGATGTCCGCCTTATTTCCGGCAAGGCGTGTGCAGTGTATTCTCGACTGCTGCCCTGCGCCAATTCCTATTGCCTGGCCGTCCTTTACATAACAAACACTGTTCGACTGTGTATATTTAAGCGTAATAAGAGAAATTATTAAATCACGCTTTTCATCTTCCGTCATCGTCTTGTTCTCTGTTACAACGTTTGAGAGCAGTTCATCATCTATTTTAAGCTCGTTTCTTCCCTGTTCAAAGGTTATTCCGAAAACCTGCTTACGCTCAATCGGCTCAGGAACATAATTTTCATCAATCTGAATTATATTATAATTTCCTTTCTTTTTACGCTTTAAAATTTCAAGCGCCTCATCGGTATAGCCGGGCGCAATGATTCCATCAGACACCTCTTTGGCTATAAGCTGAGCAGTCGCCTTATCGCACACATCCGAAAGCGCTATAAAATCCCCGAATGATGACATTCTGTCCGCACCTCTCGCTCTTGCATACGCATTCGCAAGCGAAGTGAGCTGAACCTCATCATCAATAAAATAAATCTTTCTAAGTGTGTCCGAGAGCGGAAGTCCGACCGCCGCGCCTGCCGGCGAGACGTGCTTGAACGAGGTTGCCGCGGGAAGTCCCGTTGCCTTTTTTAATTCTCTGACAAGCTGCCATCCGTTAAAAGCATCCAAAAGATTTATATATCCGGGCTTTCCGCAGAGAACCGTGAACGGAAGTTCACCGTTTTCGACAAAAACCCTCGACGGCTTTTGATTCGGATTACAGCCGTATTTAAGTTGCATTTCTTTCATATTTATAATTCCTTTCTGTGTCAGATAACACACTTTTATTTATTTTTATTAACGATTCTGCTTTCGGTTTCGCCTGTCTCAATATTAATATATCTGACAAAAAGCGACACCTTGTTGTCTTCGTTCAGACTGTTCCAGAGATTCTCCTCAAACTCATCTATATCTTCGGGAATCTCAACCGGTTTAGGCTCACCGCAAAAGCTCGGAAGCGGACTTCCGTCACCCATATATGTATGAATAAAGTGACCCTCACCGCGTTTAGGATTATAAAAACCGAAGGTGTTTCGTCTGCATGAGCTTGGGTCGCCGTCCGCACTCTTTAGGATTGACATAGCATAGTTATATGAGCTGCCCTCGATATGCATTATACCCGAGATTCTCGGGGTATAGTTCGGCGCATCATCCTCAAATTCACGGGTTCTGAGCGCCTGTTCAAACGTCATCTGTTTATCCATTAAGTCATAAATTGTGTCGGTCTGATCACCGTTGGTTACAATCGTTTTGTTTCCGAGAACACGAACCGGCGCATATATAATAAGATGCGGATCTTCAAGCTTTGATTCATCAAACGCCTGTGTGCGGATTCCGTCACCGTCCTCAACAAATACACGGTTTCGGCTGTTCTCGCTTCTTCCCATAATAAAATATGCCGTCACCGCATACCTTCCGCTCGGCGACTTACCTATTACTATTCCACGTCCGGGATAGCTGTTGCTCTTTAATTCTTCATAAATATTCATTATAAACCTCCTACCGCTGCTGTGCACTTTCAAGGTCTGCACAAAGCATTTCAACCGCCTGAGGGAGAATCTGCCACTCGGCCTCCTCCATCACTCTCTTTTGTAAGGTTTCGGCGGTATCGTCATCGTTGATATAGACAGCCTTCTGCATAATAATCTTTCCGCCGTCGGTTATCTCGTTCACCAGGTGAACGGTAGCACCCGTCACCTTCACGCCATAGTCAAGTGCCGCCTGGTGAACCTTAAGCCCATAAAATCCATCACCGCAGAACGATGGTATGAGCGACGGATGGATATTCACGATTTTATCGCGGTACACCGCGATAAAATCCTTCCCTAAAATCGACAGGAATCCCGCAAGAACTACAATATCCACTTTCATCTCTTTAAGATACGAAACAAGCGCTTTATCAAATTCAGCACCCGAGCCGTATTCTTTTTTAAGAATTTCCTTTGCATCGATTCCAGCTGATTCGGCACGCTTTAAGGCATACGCTCCGCTTCTGTCAGCAATAACGGTAACGATTTTTCCGCTCTTGATAATTCCGCTTTGTTGAGCGTCAATCAGCGCCTGAAGATTCGTTCCGCCGCCCGACACCAAAACACCTATATTCAGCATATGTCCACTCCTTTTTCGCCGCTGACAATCTCACCGACAACACACGCTTCCTCGCCGCAGGCGTTGATTGCCGCTATCGCCGAATCCGCCTGAGTCTTAGGAACGGTCAGCATAAGGCCGATACCCATATTATAGGTATTGAACATATCGCGCTCTGAAATATCGCCAAGCTTTTGAATCATCTTAAATATAGGAAGAACCTCAAAGCTGTTCTTGTCTATTCTTGCTCTTGTTCCCTCTTTCAGCATTCTCGGAATATTCTCGATAAAACCGCCGCCCGTTATGTGGGATACAGCGCGGACATCCGCCGCCTCTATTGCGGAAAGCAGAGGTTTAACATAAATCTTAGTCGGTGTAAGCAGGGCTTCGCCGACCGTCATACCAAGCTCATCGCTGTAAGTTGTGAGACGATTTTTACACTCCGCCGAATCATCGATGCCAAACACCTTTCTTACGAGCGAATAGCCGTTTGAATGTATTCCCGAAGATTTAACACCGATTATAGCATCGCCCGATTCGAGCCTGCTTCCGTCTATTATCTTGTCCTTATCAACTATACCGACCGAGAATCCGGCAAGGTCATACTCCTCGGGGTCATAAAAGCCGGGCATTTCAGCGGTTTCACCGCCGATTAAAGCACACCCCGCCGCGACGCAGCCATCGGCAACGCCCTTAACTATATCAGCAACCTTCTCAGGCACATTCTTTCCCACCGCTATATAATCAAGAAAGAAAAGCGGCTTTGCTCCGCCGCAGGCAATGTCATTCACGCACATCGCGACACAGTCCTGACCGACTGTGTCGTGCTTGTCCATAACAAACGCAAGCTTCAGCTTTGTGCCGACTCCGTCCGTTCCCGATACCAAAACGGGATTTTTATAACCCGTACCTATTTCAAATAATCCGCCAAAGCCGCCGATTCCCGATATTACCCCGGGAATATTGGTGCGCTTTACGTGTTCCTTCATTAATTCTACTGCCTTATAGCCCGCCTCAACGTCTACACCGGCATTTTTATAAGCCTGACTCATCTCTTATCTCCTCCGTAAATTAATCCAAAATCTATAATTTTACCCTCATAAGTTTTATAAATTATGAAGTTCCTCTTGAAGCGCTTTATCTTTTGCTTCAACAGCCTTTGCCATATCCGCCTTGAACCTGACAAGCCTTTCTGCGAGGTTTTCATCCGATAGCGCAAGCATCTGGACCGCAAGGATTCCCGCATTGTCCGCGCCGTTCACGGCAACGGTTGCGACCGGGATTCCCGACGGCATCTGAACCATTGAAAGAAGTGAATCAAGTCCGTCCATCAATGATGACTTAATCGGAAGAGCGATTACCGGAAGCGTAGTATACGCGGCAATAACACCGCCAAGGTGAGCCGCCTTTCCTGCCGCCGCGATTATTACCGACACTCCTCTGTCTTTGGCCGTTTTAGCGAATTCTTCCGCTGCCTGCGGAGTTCTGTGCGCCGAAATAACGCGCGCTTCATACTCCACCCCGAATTCTTTAAGCTTTTCTATCGCACCTTTTACAACGGGCAAATCCGAATTACTTCCCATAACGATTGCAACCTTTGCCATTTTAATCACTTATCCTTTCTTACTTCTTATATTCCAAATCGTTTTCCGTCAGGTCTTTTACAACCTCAAGATATTTTTCCGCCTCATTCTTTGCGAGGTCAAGGCTCAGATTTCTGTAATTTCCGCACTCAATCTCGCTTGCGCCGGGCATATCGCCGTCATATTCAAGTATTTTCTCAAGAGTTTCTTTTATAAGTTTAACATCCGCCTTATGGTCCATCGAACGCAAAAGGAGATAAAACCCCGTCTGACACCCCATCGGCCCGAAGTATATCACGCTTCCCTCACGGTCAGAATTTCTCACCATTGTGGCAAACATATGTTCAAGCGAATGCATAGCCGCGTTTGAAATTAAATCTCCCGTGTTCGGTTTTCTCATTCTCAGGTCATAGGTAGTGATATCGCCGTCAATCCTCGAAATATAAATTCCAGGTTCAAGTTTAGTGTGATCAACCGTAAAACTTGTGATTTTTTTCATATTCAATCACCCTTCCTTTAATATAAATCCACCTATAAAGGCATAATTTCGACGTGTTTCAAAACATCAAATATCCTTATTTAAAATATTTTACTCCGCTTTCAAATATTTTCTGGTCTTTTTCACCCGGGATATTCTTAAACACATTCTGTTTAAATCTCTCGGAATGTCCCATCTTTCCGAGAACGCGGCCGTCAGGACTTGTTATTCCTTCAATCGCATAATACGAGCCGTTCGGATTATATGGCATCTCATAGGTCGGCTCACTGTCGGGATTCACATACTGTGTTGCTATCTGTCCGTTCTTCTCCATTTCGGCAATAACCTCGGGGCTCGCAACAAACCTTCCCTCGCCGTGTGATACGGCGATATGATGAATGTCACCAACCTCAACACCCGCAAACCATGGGGATTTAACTGATGCAATTCTTGTTGTTGCTATTCTCGATACGTGTCTGCCTATCGTATTAAACGTAAGTGTCGGGCATGAGCTGTCTGCCTTTCTTATCTCGCCGTAAGGCACAAGTCCAAGCTTGATAAGCGCCTGGAAGCCGTTGCATATACCGAGCATAAGACCGTCACGGTTATTTAAAAGTTCCATAACCGCCGCTTTTACACGTTCGTTCTCAAACGCCGCCTTGATGAACTTACCCGAGCCGTCAGGCTCGTCACCGCCGCTGAATCCGCCCGGAAGCATAACAATCTGTGCCTTTTCGATTGCGTCAACAAAACTCTCGATTGACTCTTCTATATGCTCAGGCTTGAGATTCTTAAAGATTCTCACATCCGCTGTACCGCCCGCGCGTTCAAACGCCCTCGCGCTGTCATATTCACAGTTGGTTCCCGGGAAGGCTGGTATAAATATTCTCGGCTTAGCGAAGCTTTGTTTAGGACAGATATTAACCCTCTCGCCGAACTCAAACTTTTTCATTCCTACATCGTCATACTCCGCACGCGTTGCGAAAACACCTTCAAGCGGCGCAGTCCATGCCTTTTCTATTTCGTCAAGCGAAATTTCTTCGCCATCTATCTTTATAAGTTCATCTGAAGTTGTGTGTCCGAGTTCGATAATATCAACGCTGTCGCTTTTCTGTAGCTTTGTGTCCATACCCTCGATCTCAACTATTACACTTCCGTATCTCGCTTCAAACAGAGCCGTCTTTTCACAGCTATCCGAAAATTCAAAGCCTATTTTGTTACCCAGAGCCATCTTACAGATACCCTCCGTCACACCGCCCATACCAACGGCCCAAACCGACTTAACAAGTCCTTTATCATTGTGAATCATCGTATGAAGCATATCATAAAGCTGTTTTAGGCTGTCAAAGTCCGGCATACTGTTCTCATCGTACTTAGGCGAAAGCATAATAACAGAGTTATTCGCATTCTTAAACTCATCCGATACTGCATAGCTTGCCGAAAGCGGAGCAACCGCAAACGAAACAAGCGTCGGCGGAACATCTATATCGTTAAACGAACCCGACATACTGTCCTTACCGCCAATAGCGGCAAGTCCGAGCTTTTCCTGTGCAACATATGCGCCGAGAAGCGCCGAAAGCGGCTTGCCCCAACGCTTAGGGTCCGTTCCGAGTCTCTCGAAATATTCCTGGAAGGTCAGATATATGTCTTTATAATCGGCTCCCGCCGCAACCGCCTTAGTAACCGAATCAACCACCGCATATATTGCCCCGAGATATGGATTTCTTTCCGAAATCTTAGGGTTATAGCCATAAGCCATAACCGTCGCCGTATCGGTTTCCTTATGCAGGGTCGGAACCTTCGCCACCATACTCTGCTGAGGGGTCATCTGATACCTTCCGCCGTAAGGCATAAATACCGAACCGGCTCCGATTGTGCTGTCGAATCTTTCGACCAGACCGTGCTGAGACGCAATATTCAGATCACCCATCATATTCTTTATCTTATCGGCATACGTTCTGCCCTTGGGCTTAAAGTCGAACATATCAATCGAAAAGTCAGCCTTTTCAACATATGCGTCATTGTGCTTCTCTGCACCGTTTGTGTTGAGAAAGTCACGGCTTATATCACAGATTGTCTTTCCGCGCCACTTCATACAAAGCCTGTTTGTGTCAGTCACCTCTGCCACACAAACCGCGTTAAGGTTCTCTTTATCCGCTTCAGCTATGAACTTTTGAACATCGCTCTTGCGAACAACCACCGCCATTCTTTCCTGTGATTCGGATATAGCAAGCTCCGTTCCGTCAAGTCCGTCATACTTTTTGGGAACCATATCGAGGTTTATATCAAGCCCGTCAGCAAGCTCACCGACAGCGACAGAAACGCCGCCCGCACCGAAGTCATTACAACGGCGAATCAGTCGGGTAACCTCTTTCTTTCTGAACAGTCTCTGAAGTTTCCGCTCAACCGGGGCGTTACCCTTCTGGACCTCCGCACCGCAGGTTTCAAGTGATGTATCTGTATGCGCTTTAGACGAAC
>CAJKNM010000034.1 GCA_905201285.1 uncultured Eubacteriales bacterium
TTCATTCTTACCCTTGACTAATCACAGACGAGCATTTACAAGCTTTCAGGCGAAAGTCTGCGATATTCTGTAAAATTGTTATGCCATTCTTTCATTTTTACTTTACACTACCTAATATCTTTTACGTGCAAAAGCTTAATTATAAATCAAGGAATAGACAATGTCTATTCCTTGACAACTCTTAACCTTTAACCGAACCGACAGTCATACCCTGTATAAAATACTTCTGGAAGAATGGGTATGCCACAAGCATAGGCGCAACGGCAACCATACAAAGAGCCATACGCGCACCCTCTGTCGGAAGATTTTCCATCTGGCTTGCAACTCCGCTCTCTGCCGCATTGTTCATCATCTCTTGAATATTATTCATCATATTCTGAAGCAAAAACGAGAGTGTGTACAGCTTGTTATTGGTTATAAAAAGCATAGGCGTCAGCCAGTCGTTCCACTTTGCTATCATAATAAACAGCGCAATCGTTGCAATACCCGGAAGAGATATAGGCATAACAAGCTTAAAGAATATTTTAAACTCATTTGCACCGTCAAGCTTGCCCGACTCTATTATCTCATACGGAACGCTTCCCTGGAAAAATGACTTTAAAACGATAACGTTCCACGCACCCATTGTTCCCGGAAGGATAAGCGCCCAAATTGTATTTGAGAGATTAAGCACTTTTGTGTTTATAAGATAGCTTGCAACCAAACCGCCGCTGAAAAGCATTGTAAAGAATGATATAAAAGAGAATATCGTCCTGTACTCAAAGTCCTTTCTGCCTATTACATACGCATACATTGCCGAAACAAGTACACCCAGCAAAACAGAAGCCGCGGTGACAACTATTGTTATCGCATAAGCACGGAGTATTGCATTTGATGTTCCGAACACGTATTTATAAGAATCAAGTGAAAACACCTTTGGTATAACCCTGTATCCGTCTTTAATCAGACTTGCCTCTGATGTAAATGATGCCCCCAATGCCATAAGCACAGGATAAATACAGATAACACACATTATTATGAAAAAGATATTCAGTATAACCGATAGCGGTTTATTTTTGTATCTCATTTCCGTTCCTCCTTTATATCGCGCCTTCGCTGTCTTTGTCTATAACCGTTACAAGCTTATTTGCACCCAGAACCAGGAAGAAGCTTATAATTGACTGAACAAACGAAGCCGCCGAAGCCATTCCCATTGAGCTTGAACCGCCGTTCATCATAAGATTATATGTATACGTCGACAAAACATCGGTCACACTGTAGAGCTGTGATGTGTTAAGCGGAACCTGATAAAACAAACCCATATCCGTTGTCAAAATACTGCCTATTTTTAAAATAAGCATAGTCGTTATCATCGGCTTTATCGCCGGAAGTGTTACATTCATCAGCTTCTGCCAGAGGCTTGCTCCGTCCATATCGGCCGCCTCATAAAGTTCTACATCAACACCCGACAGAGCCGCGCTGTATATAACAGAGCTATAGCCCCATTCCTTCCAGAAATACACAATTATAATTATTGCGGGCCACGGCGCAGGGTCCTGATACCAGTTTATCGGCTCGATTCCGATAGCCGGAAGAATTGTGTGGTTGAGATATCCGCTCTCCAGTCCCAAAAATCCAAACACAAGATAGCTGACTATTACCCAAGACAAAAAGTGAGGCATTATCATAACCGTCTGATAAAGCTTTTTTGCCATCTTTCCCCTGATTAAATCAAGCAGAATCGCAAGCGCGATGGACAGAAACAATCCGGCAAATACAATTGCTATGTTATAAAGCAAAGTGTTTCTGACTGCGTGCCAAAGCGATGCCGAATTTGTCATAAACTTAAAATTATCAAATCCGTTCCACGGCGAAAGAAATATGTTCTGTCTGAAGTTAATCTTCTTAAACGCCAGCACAAGTCCCGCCATTGGCAGATAGTTGAACAGAATGTACATTATCAGTCCGGGAAGCAGCATAAGATATAGCTGTCTGTTGTATATTAAGTCTTTAAAAAAGTTACGTTTTTTTGCTTTATTCGTTCTCATTGAACTCTCCCCTGTTTAGATTATTTTATTTCTGAGTTTTAAGAAACTCATCATACTGCTTCTGAGCATCTTCGATAACTTCTTTAACGTTTGCGTTTTCCGCAGCCTGCTTTCTCTTGGCTACTTCCTCATCAAAGTCTACATCCATTGAACCCAAAGCACCAATCTGACCGAAGCCTTTCATTGCATTTTGAAGTTCTGTAATCGTAAAGTTCACATTCTCCGTGTTATAAACAAATGCGTTTGCTTTTTTTGTAACCGCGGCTTCGTTAAACTTCTTAAGCTTTTCCGCCTTGTCGGGAACGTCACCTTTTTTGGTGTAATCAATAAACACGTTTCCTATCATCCACGAATTTGCAGACAAATCATATCCTGAATTGGGGATAAGTTCAACCTGACCGTCAGCTGTTTTGTTGTAATGCTTACCCTCTATGCCGTACACAACAAGATTCTTAAGATACGGATCGGTATTTAACAAATTCAAAAATCTTGCACATCTTTCAGGATTTTTTGATGTGTTTGAAATTACTGTCATTGAGCCCTGACCGGGAATTCTGTTTTCATAAACCGGGGTCGTCTCTGCCTGAGCAATTTCGTAATTCACCTTTGACTGCAGCTCTCCTGCCTTTCCGGGTTTGAGCGGAGTATAATAAGCAAATGTATAGCCGTTATTAAATCTTGCATTTAAGTCGGTTGCTGTTGCAACATCCTTCTTAACAAGCCCCGATTTATAGTAATCACGTCTTGCCTCAACAGCTTTCTTTGAAGAATCCTGTGAAAGGTCGTATGCAAATACTACTTTGTTCGGGTCCTGACCCTCTGCATATGAAACTCCTACAAAGCCCAGTGAATTTATAAATGATACATAACTGAAATCATTATACATCATATCGGTATAATCACAAGTCTGATCCCAATCGATTGGGTACTGAATGCTCGGTTCCTTCTCTTTCAGCATCTCGGCAACAGGTTTAAAATCATCAAGAGTTTTATATTTTGACATATCAATGCCATACTTATCGGCAATGTCTTTTCTGTAAATCCATCCATACTGCGTTGCGGTTTCTTTATTTGTGGGGAGGGCATAGAGCTTACCGTCTATCCTTGCCGAATCAATGACGTTTTCGGGTATTTCTTTTGCTATATCTTTAAGGTATGTGTCAAGATAGTCGTCAAGCTGAACAAATGCGCCAAGACTTGCGTTTACCGCATAATCAAGCGAATAGCTTGCGGCAAAAGCCAAATCAAAATATTCGCCAGCTGCAATCATATTGCTCATCTTCTGATTATACTGACCCGATTCAAGAATTGTAATCTTTACCGTTGCGTTAATTTTATCTTTTAAATAATCATTAATTGCGTTTTCAACCGAAGAAATATCCGACTGCGCCGTTCCTCTCATATACCAATTAATTTCGTATGGGTCTGACGGCACCTTGTTCGGGTCTTCGCCTTTAGCGGTCTTTCCGTTTTGGCACGAACACATCGTAAAGACTGTCATCATTGCAAGAAACAATCCAATAACTTTTTTAAACTTTCTCATTTTCATTCTCCTTTTATAATATTTTTCAGATACGTAAAGTACCTAATTTATAACATAATGTTTTTCTGCAGATATGCCAATCAACAGACTTGTTGACTTATGGTCTGAAGACTATTATCTGATGAATACTTCCGTACCTTACATTTATAAAAGCAAAATCATCTGCTTCTATTTCACCGACGGTAATGCTGTCATATTTTTCTGTTTCATAGTGATATACCAAAGCATTTGCCGAAGATTCAATTGTAAACCTTCTGTTCATTGCCGCATTGCTGCATTCGCTTTTTGCATCGGCATTAAATACAAAACCGTTATCGCATTTTTTAACAATCTTTCCGAAGGAAGTCAATCCCTTTGAATAGTAGTTCCTGTCGTTAACCGCCTCTACATCTTCATAATTTTCGGTATTGTAAAAATTGTTCGGAAGCATCGCATATTCATATGCCTGTCTTTCGGGGGCAAGATCTTTATTATACGCAAATTCTATTGCATAACCCGATAAGTAATTTAAATAATTTGTATTATACTTAATTATGCATCCGGGCTTTAAATCGGTAAACGTTTTGTAAGTGGCTTTTATATAATCACTCATCCGTTTATTGCAATATGTTCCGCCCGGACTTCCTGCAATGCCGTAATTATAATTAACCGTGCTTGTATCATTCTCATAACCCGGATATACACTTGCGGCAGCATTCCATAAATAATTAACTCTCGGCGAAATAAAACTGATATTCATTTCGGTCTCTTCTTTTTTCTCATTCCATACTTCCCTGCTGCTTAAAACCAAAAACGAATCTCCCGCTCCGTAGGATGTATTCATAAGCTTATCGCGCTTGAATACCGCTGCGCCTATATTATATTCATCATCCACATCATAAAGGTTCACGGCATATCTCCACGTATTGGTAAATCCCGTGCCATATGGTTCAACCTTATACAGTTCTTCGTTGCCGGCTTCGCTGTCGTCGGGAAGAACAAACACCTTTGTTTTGTCGGGGTCCTCTCTGTACTTTCCTGCGAGAGTGCTCATACCCGAGTAATAATAAAGCTTATATTGAATACTGTCGGGCCAGGAGCTCTGCGCATATTTATCCATATAGTCTAAATTCATCTGAAAATCAGTGCTTGTTTTTGCCTTTGTGTTGCCAAACCCGCAATTACCCTCAGAGGCAGTCTGTATCTCTGTTATATTTCCTTTTGAATCTGTTCTGAATTTTATAAGCTGTTTTTTGCACGAAGCCCTGAGAGAATCATATATCTCGCTCTTAGTCAGCAGCTTGTCGGAATCAATCTTAACATTGTTAAATAAAACCTTATTGCTGAAGCCATACTGCTTGATTACACCGTCTTCATTTAAAAGCTTGAAATAGACCGTATCAAATGCTTCGCTGCGGATTCCCATAAGATAGCCGTATCTCATAGAAAGAGTTGTTGATTCCGAATTTATAACCGTTCCGAGAGAATCGAGATATACTTGAACATGCGCACCGCCGTCATGCGGAAGCTTGCCGTTGCACTCCTTAAGATATACATCACTTATTTTATAAGTTTTATCGCCAATCTTACATTCATTCTTCTTGTCGTTTACAGTGGTGTATATTCCTTCATCAACCGATTCATCACATATGATAAGCTCTGTTACAATGTTTGTATCCTTCATAGTTAAAACAGAAATACCATAGGATGATGATATGTTTTTAAACTCTGTTTTTTCTCCCTTGGAATTTCTTATACCTCTGTATAATGAATCGTCAAGCATCTCTTTCAGGCTGTATATAGTGCCGTTTTTATCGGTAACGGTAGACTTGTTTTCATTCTTTGACTTTATAAAAAAGCTGGTATATTCCCTTTTAATGACAACCTCATATACGTTATCGTTATCATTGTCTATCAATACCTCAGTACCGTTGTTAATCGGATAAAAGTCGACGGCTGAACCGTAATACATTACATTGTTGTACAAAAGATAAGCGTCTTTATCAATAGACAAATTTTTCTTCTTGTCATTCTTGTCATAGTATGTGAAGGTCTGTTTGCTTTTATTGCTCTCCACTTCCGACCAATTATCAAACTTCATCATCTTGTTGCTTGACTCATCAACAGCAAGCGAAACAATGTCTTTATCACGGTTAATATAGGCTATAACGCTAAAGCCGAGATAATCGTCGAAATCCGCTACCTTATCGGCATCATAACACTCTTCATCAATCTTTATCTTTCCTTCGCCGGCTGAATCCAAAGTATTCAGCGATGTATAAGAATTTGCTTTAACAACGCCGGTAACCTTTTGGTATCCCAAAAGCTCGTTTATAAAATATTTGGACCTATCCAAATAGTATGTTTTGCCGCCGTCATTTGTCCTTACAAGCGGAACCTTAAAAAGAACATTGTGGGCAAGATTAAAAAATGTTTTTGCCGTAAGCTTCTTTTGTGCTTCGGAAACATTTATTCCGTCTAAGAAATTGTTTTTATTGGCAACATTGATATACGTCTCCATTTTGTTGCCATCCATCTCGGCTATACGCGTAAATCCCGTCATATCCAAAAATGCGTATAACGCTTCGTTAAACGTAAGTGTTTTTTGCTCGTTTGCCCCATCGCCGAAATATTTGTCATATAAAACGTCCGAACCGTATAAATAATTAATAAGCTTTTTCATAACGGTTCTTTTAAGCGATGCGTCCGGATAATACGAATCTATTATCCCCATATCCATAAACAGCTTTACCCTGCTGTTTATATTATTCTCTCCGATTTTATAATAAACTTCGCCCTTATATTCTTCAAAGCCGTGTTCGTATATATTCGCCGCAGTCTCCAACTCGTGATCTTGAACGATGGTTTTAGCATAACCGGTAACGTTCAGGGCAGATAATATTAAGATAAAAGACACGGTAAAAGATATGATTTTTTTAAACATTTTTATCCTCCTTAACCCACTGCATCAAGCAAAGTCATTATCATTTTTGCTGTCTCTGCCCTTGTTATTGTCTGTTCGGGTTTAAAGCTGCCATCTTCATATCCGCCGATTACCCCCATTGAAATTAAGGCCTTCAATGCATCAGACGCATATTCGGCAACATCATCCTTATCGGTAAATGTAATATCAGCCGTTGTAAATTCATGGTCGCTTCGGGTCATCTTTGTCAGCCTGTAGATTAGCGTTACCGCATCCTGACGCGTAATTTTCTCTTTCGGGGCAAACAAGTCATCCGAAATTCCGTTGACAACCGTCATCTCATACGCCTTTGAAATATACGGATATGACCAGCTGTCGGGTTCCACATCCTTAAATTCCGACACGGCATTATCTGTCTCGATTGAAAATGCCGCAAAGAGTGTTTTAACCAGCTCTTCGCGAGAGATATAATCATCAGGTCTGAAATTGCCGTCGCCGTCACCTGTCATAATTTTGTTGTCGTAAACAAACCTAATATATTCTCTTGCCCAGCTGTCACGTGATACATCATTAAACGGATAATCTCTGTTTAATATATTATCTATTGTCTGAGGGTCATTTGTACCCGACGGAACAAATCCGCCTGCACCGCCCGACGAGCTGCCGCCGCTGCCGCTTGAACCTCCCGAGACGCCCGGTGATGGTGATGCCAGATACGCCACTCTGGCATTAAATACAGATACTATCTCCTGCTGAGACGAAAAGCTTGTGTCGCCGACAAATGCCATTGCCACGTCTAATTCGGGAACAGAACTGAAAGCGGAATTAGCGCTGAAGTCCAAATTAAAAATATTATTATACTTCTTTAATTTTTCAATTACTTTGGATACGTCTTCGTTTTTATTTATACACGTAACCGCGCACGCTTCCTTAAACTTTGTTTGTATATCGGTCAAATTGCCAAGCTTTGAATCGGCTCTGAGAAGAGACAAAAACATTTTTGTTGTCTCTTCGGGATATGCTTTATAATCCCCGTTGTCGTCCGCAAGCGTTAACGCGTTTCCACAAGATGAGCCGCGGCTGTTTCGATACGCAATATACGCAGCCAGCAATTCATAATCCAAATCAGAGCTGTTAAGAAGCTTGCACGAAATTCTAAACGCTTCTTCTACCTGCCTCGCGTCAGCAAATCCGCTGTCTCCCGCCAAACCGTTCATAATAGCGATAACCGCACTCTTTTTATTTGCATATGCAGAATTTGTCTTGTCTATATACCAAGGAGCATCATCGGCGCTTAAATCATCTGCCGTAATCGTGCTGATTGGATATGTATGACTGTCTCCTTCTTTTATATAGCGGAATATACGCTTTCTGTTTTCGATATCGCCTTTTGTGCTGCTTCCGCCCGCAATTATTATATAGTCGCCGCTTTCGGCAGAATCAGGCATTATAAACTTATATTCATTGCTTGCAGTATTTTTAGAATTGTCGGATACATATACAGCCTTTGAAATCTCCTCCGGTGATATACCGTCTGAAATATCGTTATCGGCACTAAGTACACAAACCGAATTGTAAACGCTGTCTTTCGGCAAACCGTTTATTTTTAAAGAAACGGTTGTACCGTTTGAATTTTTAACGACAGCGGTGTCAATTACTGCTGCGTATTTTGTGCTATCCTCTGCAAAGGATATGGTAGGGCATACACCGAATATCATCACCACACTCACTAAAGATGCAATATGTTTTTTAAGCTTCACTTTTTCTCCTCCTTTGACTATTCCACATACAGTTTGATGTCTCGTATTGAAAAAACATCTTTAACAGCAGAAATTCTTATATACTTTGCCTTTTTTCCGATTAAACCAATCTCATCATCAACCGACGGGTTTACCCCTTCCCGAACGGTTGTCCACGACTCTCCGTCAGACGAAATCTCGATTTTTGAATTAAATCTTTTCATATACCCATTATCCCACTTAATAATAATTTTTTGCAAATCGATATCGTCTCTCAGTTTCAAAGTCAGGAAGTCATTTTCATCATTTGCCGTCCAAACCGTATCATCGTTATCATCAAAAACCTGCTGAACTTCTTTTCCGCTCCGGTCAACACAGCTTTCAATGACTGTTTTAGGTTTAGGAGAATTGTCGATTTCCGGCCAATCAATCTCTGTCATCTTGCCAAAGTCTTTTGCATTAATATAACTCTTTTTAGGCTCGGGGACATATACGTTTTCGCACGAAAGTTCAATTGTATTACCATCTACAACTGCATTAACCACATTCTTTTTTTCATCTTCCGTGAGGTTCATTGTAATAACGTTCGTCTTATCTCCTACTTTAACCGTTACATCGTATTTTCCTCTGTGTCCGCGTATTTTTACCGTTCCGTTTGAGTCAGTATTTGCGGTCTCATCGGTTCTCCACTCTCCCATAACAAGCTCTTTCCACGCCTGAAGTCCCGGCAGCGGTTCAAAATCTTTACCGTAAAGTACCTCGCCTCTTGTCTGTGTAGAAGGAACATAGTACGGTGTCCAGATAGTAAAGCTCTTAATTTTAGGATGAGAATAACAAGCCAGCAATACGTCTCTGAAATAAGGATACTTTAGGTTGTTATAGGGAAGGACCTGATCGTACTCGGTTATAGCTATATAGTCGGTATAATCGGCAACAGATTCTGCATTTTCATAAAAATAATACGGATAATCAACTGTTGCTCTGTGTCCCTGGATACCTATTCCGTCAACGTCAGCACCTATATCCTTAAAATATTTTGCAACAATCGGAACGGTAGGTCTTTGTCCGATTGTCGGCGGCTGACCGCCAAACGCCGTCTCTGTCCACAAAAGCTTTGAGCTTGGATTTATTTTTTTACAAATTTTATAAATCCTAACAAATTCATCAAGGCCGAGGCTCGTAAACATTCCGGCATGACGGCTTGTAACCTCGTTTGCCACGTCTGTTTCGACAGCATAATCCTGCAGGAAGGTTGCCATCATATTAATCTGTTCTTCCATTCGCTGTCTGTAGGTCTTTGGCTCTGTATATTCTCTTGAGCTGTCAACCTTGTTCCAAAACGGAAGGAACAAGCCCTTCATATCATTTGAAAACGGTTCCCAGATATATGCGTGCGCCCGATATTTAAAGTTATTGGCAATGCACCAGTTTATTGTTTCCGCCAAATCATCTGCACCGTACAATATTCCGCTCGGCTTATTTTCATTTCCGCAGACCAGCATATTAAAGCCGTTTTCTTTATAAAGTTCAAGCTTTTTCTCCGTTTCGGGCGAATATCCGGTGGCGGTATCATAATCCTTTGCGAAATCCGTTCCCCACATAAGGCCGCCCCAAAGCATCTCTGAATCGGTCATTTTTGCATTAACCTCTGCGTTTTCAACGGGGTTTCCGTTTTCATCAACAACATTTATGACCATATCGTTCTTTCGATACTTTTCTATACGCTTGTACGCTTCCTTGCGCCAAATTGCATCATCTTCTATCCCCTTATATTCGGGCGTAGGCTCGGGGAGGTCATAAACACCGCTTTCGTTTGAGTATATGTCAAACCTGAAATCAGCAACCTCAAGCTCTTGAAGATTATATCCCCATCTGTAGCATAGCTGATAATTATTCGCATCATAGTCCAACCCTGTAACTATATAAAAATAATATTTTTGCCACTCGTTTGTAAAGAACGTTTCACCGTTTAATATTTTATCCCATGGGTGCTTGTTCATTTCAAGCGTAAATGCCGACTTCGCGTAGCCGCTGTCATTCTTGGCATAAATGCTTCTGCCCCAAAACGAAACAACCAAAAGGTTACCCGGCCTTATAGGCTTATCACAGGCTAATGTAATCTGAGTAGAATAAAACAACTCGGGGACGGAGGTAAGCTTAATATTTAATGCCTTGTCAAATGGCTGCCCCTCTACATCCACCATTTTTGTTTCGTAATACGACGGGTTTTGTCTTGAAGAATTTTCAAGAAATTCCGTTCCTTCAAACACCACGGTATGCTCTGCGTCAAGATTATTAAGCGCGGCATCCATCTTCTCCTGAAAATTTTCTTCTTGTGTCAACGGTTTTTCTTCAACTGTAATATGACTTAAATCACTTTTATCGATGTTAATGTTGTATATATAGCAGACCGTATCCAAAGGCATCATCACCTTGTTGCCTTCAGCATAAAACTTTTCATCAACGTCTACTGTACATTCATCGGCAGTAACGGTATCGGCACCAAGCGTGGCATCTATATTATACTTGCCTCGATATACCATTGATACGTTTTTTGTATATCCGTTATAATTATAAGTTATGCCCAAAGCGTCGCAGAAACCCTGAAGCTCGCACATAACCGTGTCATTTTTGATTTCGGGTTTATATTTAAACTCAATTTCTTTATCATTAAAGAAAATATGGATATCATTTCCGCCTTCGTCCGCAAAAACATATAAAGCAGCAAGCTGAAGCATCATTACTGTTGTCAACAGCATAGCAAGCATTTTCTTTAGCATTTAATCAATCCCTTCTTTTTAATATAAACTCTTTATTCAAATGATACCGTCTTTGAAATCGGGATCATATCATCGGAAGAATGCCAAACGTGAACGTCTATTTTATCGCCCGAAGCGGCTGAAATATTATTGACTTCAACCGTACCTTTATCATCGATTTCCTCAGACGCGGAATACCCCCCCATACACTTGTATGCACCGTCAATCTCTTTATATACAACCGCAATAACAACAGGATTGAACTTCTCACTTATCTCGGATGATTTTGAGATACTTACTTTTAAATTATTATTACCGCTTTGTACATTTCCGTTTTCGCTGTCGTTTAACATTATTCCTTTGCAGTCAAAACCGTCCGATGTTTTAAGGCTGATACAATCACTTAAGCTTATATTAAGCTTATTAAATATGTCCTTCAGTTCAATAGAATACGATTTGTTCGGCTTAATGCCCCCAAGCTTTAAATCGATTATCTTTGAATCATCGGGGTTTACACTTGCCGACTCAATATATGCCCCTTCGTCAATCGAGAAGTTATCGGTGCTGAGTGATTCCGCATCAATGTCCGAGGTCATAACAACGGATAAACTCTTGTCACTCATTGAAATTTCGCCGAATGAATTTAACCCCTCCAGCCGATTTATTTCAAACGTGTTAACAGCACTCATCTTAAGACCGTCAATTTTAAAAAGCTCAACATCGTTTCTGTAAACGTCATTAAACGGCTTCATTTCGCCTTTGATTGTATACGGATGAGCAAATGTCGAAATCGAAACATATTTAAAGTTTTCGCCAAGCTCTGCCGGGGTAGGCATTGAATCTGTTTCGACCGCTTTTGAGCAAAGTATTTTTCTGTCTTCATCATATATTGCCGCGATTGCCGTATACTCTGAATTTAATTCGTTGGGAATCATTCTTAATATATATTTATATTCCTTGCCCGGATAACCGTTTGAAAACTGCATACTGTCACCCAGAAAATATACGGTCATTATCTCACTGTTATAAGAAGCGGGGCGCATACTGAAAAGCCTCTTTTGCTCATTCCACGAATCTCTGTCAGTTCCGACCCCAAAATATCTATTGGGCCATGCTCCCATATCTGATGACGGTGACGGTCCGAATGACCCGCCTTTACTTTTGGCCTCCGCAAGCCATACCCCCACGCCTTCACCGGTTGAGGTGAAATTATATTTTCCGCCCGAACCGGGAAGAGAAAAGTTCATCTCAAACACCAATTCTTTGCCGCGGATTTTGTCTTTATCTATATTTGATTTTTTTACAAGAGCATAATCCCTTGCACCCTGCCTGGTTATAGTTAAAACACCGTCTTTTATATTTGCTGTTTTATCTATATCACCCGCATGGTCGGGGAAGGTCTCTTTATAATCATCAAAATTCTCGTTATCGGGGAAAAGTGACTGATATATGTTTGCCATTCCGTGACGGACAAACGTATTTTTGTCATATTCGCCGCTTTTTGAGGTGTAGTCCGTCCCTTTGTCAATTATGTTTGTTATAATGTTAAAATCATCTTCAAACAGCGTTGAAGCTTCCGTATCGTCCGGGCCATCGGGTGATGCAGCGTTTTTGTTTACACTCAATAACATATCATCCATATATATCATTGAATTTCCGTTCATATATTTTCCGTCTGACAATGTTCCCGCCGTATTTTCCGCCTGCTTTTGTTCATCGGTAAGCTTAGATATATCACTGTATATAGAGCCTTTTGAATGCTGAACCAATACCGCAATGTGATTATATCTTTTAAGCATATCCGACGTAAGCCCCGATGGGTCAGGAGCATTTACACACCTTACGCCGTTCAGCGATGCCGATGCCGTATAAGCGCCGTCTTTCGGCGTTATTGTCAGCTTAAATAAATACTCTGTATCACGGCTGACATTTGTAATCTGTTGACCGAAAGAATACAGTTTCACAGTCTCCGAGGCGCTTCCTCCCGAGGAAAGCGCAATAAGCTGCCCCAGTTTATTTTCTGTCGGCATTGAGCCCCACGTTGCAGTAAGGGCGTATTTACTTGGCGTAACTTCATCATCGGCAAGCCATATGCCGACGCCTTCGCCGCTTCTCTTTAATCCCGTTGACGGAATTTTAAACTTAAAGCTGAATTCTATGCCGACATTTTCAATATCAAAAGCTGCATTACCGATGTTTGATTTTTTAAACATTGCATAGCTGTTCATCTGAGAATATGTCTTTATGTCAAGACTCTTTCCCTCGCCGAATCCGTCAACAGAGGATATATTAAAAACCTTGTCTTTAAGTTCCGCATTTCGGTCTTTCGGAACCAAATTGTATACATCTGTATATATGTACTTATCCCAGCTTTCCTGATGCTCAATCATTGCATTATAATATGTCTTAAACAAATCATTGTTATAGCCTGACCAGTCGTCATTGCTGTTTCCCACTCTTTCAACTGCCGTAAGCTCATCATCATATTCATCAACATAGTTTTCAAATCCATCACTTGAAAGCGAAACGCTTTCGGCATCTTCAGCAACGGCAATAACTGGTTTGATTCCTTCAATAAAAAACGTTGTCATTAACATAATAATGCTCAAAATTACCGAAATTGTTTTTTTCTTATTCATTATGAAATTCCTTTCCGCATATAATAAAATGCTTTTATTGCCGCAATTAAAACATTTTAGTCAATGGCTTTTCTTTTTGAGAATGATTATACATTATTTTGCATAATGCAATTAAAATTCAGCAGCAGTTGTAAGTGGTGTAACATTTGAAAGCGAATCCCATATAAATACTTTAACTTTATTGCCGTCTGCGATTTCGCCTTCACCGAAGTTAAATTCAACTTTTTGGGTTCCGTTACTCTCTATTACACTTACGGTATTATCAATTTTAACCCCTTTCAGTTGGTCTCCGTCATATACAGCCGCAATCAACTTAACATTTTTTTCGTCAGCTGCTGTGTTTTTCACATTGACATATACGTTATTTCCGTTCTTACGTGCCGTAGCCGACAAACCTGAGCCAATCATTTCCCTTGTTGGATAAGTATAATCGGCAGTAAGCGAAATATCATCAACATATATCATTGAATGACCGTTAATGTATTTTTCACCTGAAGCATTGGCGGCAATATCACCGTTGATTGTGCCATCATTGTGTGCAGCCATTACCGTCATATGAGTCATATCTGCTATATCAGCTCTTTTGGGAGCTCCTAAAGCGTAATCCGCCCACTTTGCCGGGCTAAACCATATTGTAGTATCTTCTCCGCCCTTACTTAACTTACCGGACAGCTTATAACCGTCAGAACTATCGGGGGTCATCGTAAGAGTGTATGTGTATTCGGTATCTTTATCAAGAACAACAGGAGTCTCCGTTGTAACATTATTGCCGAATGCATAAAGCTTAATCTTAACTCCATCGGTTTCTCTTACCGATTTAATCGCCATCAGCTCACGCTTATGATATGAATTTGAAGGGTTACTCTGATTACTGCTATCTAATGCATATTCAAAGTTTGAGAACGTCGAAATTCCTGACATATCTGCATTATTTAACCAGATTCCGAAGCCATCGCCGGCATACTTCATTCCGTCTGCCGGGATTTTAAAACTTACTTTAAAGGTTAATTCCTTATTTTGAATATCAGAATCTGAATTTAACTTTTTGTATAATGCAAAACCGTACATTCCCGCAATCGGTTTAACGCGCAAGAAAGAATTATTCTCAACGTTATTCAATGTTGCATTATTATTTTTATCGTCTTTTGTTACGATATTAAACACCGTCGGTCTGCCCCAGCCGGTAAAATCACCGTTTGTATCACTCTGTTCGCCGTCAACTATCAGCCACTTATTGCTGTTTAAATAATTCTTCTGAACTTCAGTCAAATTCTTATACTGTTCACTTGCCATAAATTCAGTGTAAAGCGAAGTTAACTTGGGATATTTTGTACTGTCTATTTCTTGAAAATTACTGCCTCTTAATAAAGTAAATTGCTCTGTTGATTCGTAAGGAGCCGGAAACTCTAAGCTGCCCGCTCTCGAAATTGTTGTGTAAGTCTCAAAATTATCACTTGTTACAGTGACCTTATCCGGATTATACTCCTCCGCAAATACAGACGCACCTGCCAAAA
>CAJKNM010000035.1 GCA_905201285.1 uncultured Eubacteriales bacterium
AAACAAATGCTGAGCTTTCACGGCGTGCCGCGAGAGAAAGCGCGGTTCTGATGAAAAATGATAACAATGCCTTGCCTATTAAACAAGGCGGAACGGTCGCCTTGTTCGGAGCGGGACAGATTAAATACATTAAAGGCGGCGGGGGTTCAGGCGATGTTAATGTTAAGCACACCGTGAACATTCTTGAGGGAATGAAAAATAAAGAAAAGGAAAAAAAGGTGACTCTTAACACTGATATATCAAGCCTCTATGAAAAGAATCCGAATGTGCAGATCACTCAGGAACAGGTAAAAGCTGCGGCGAAAACTTCCGATACAGCAATCATGGTGATCAGCCGCGGCTCATATGAGGGCGGAGACAGGGTTAACGGAAAGGGAGACTATTTATTAAGCGACGGCGAAACTAATCTTATAAGTATGATATGCAATGCAGGCTTTAAAAAAGTTGTTGTCCTTCTTAATGTTGTCGGAGTCATAGATATGAACTGGGTGAATGATAATAAGATAGACGCGGTTTTAAATATATGGTGCGCAGGTATGGAGGGCGGTGACGCAGCGGCGGACTTGCTCTGCGGAGATGTGAATCCCTCGGGAAAGCTTACCGATACATGGGCAAAAAGCTATGAGGATTATCCGTCCTCTAAAACTTTTAATGAAAGTGAAGATTATATTAATCATGAAGAAGATATTTATGTTGGATATAGGTATTTTGAAACCTTTGATTCTAACTACTCAAAGGTGGCGTACCCGTTCGGCTTCGGTCTTTCATATACAAGCTTTAATATTTCGAATGTACAGGTGAAGGAAGAAGGCGGTAATATTTCGGTGACGGCGACGGTTACGAACACGGGAAGCATTCCGGGACGTGAGGTTGTTCAGACGTATTTTTCCTCACCCCAAAGGGGCACCGACGCTAAGCTGAGTAAGGCCTCAAAGGAGCTTGCCGCATGGAAGAAAACAAAGCTTCTCAAACAAAATGAAAGCGAAACGGTTATTATGTCGTTCCCGATTTCCGATATGGCGAGCTATGACGACACGGGCGTTACCGGACATAAATCGGCATATGTGCTTGAAAAGGGCGACTATAATGTATATGTCGGAAATTCGGTAAAAAATGCGGGTGAAAGCGGAATAAAATATACGCACACAGAAGGTGAACTTAGGGTCACGGAAACGCTTACACAGCAGAGTGCGCCGACTTCAGAAATGAAACGTCTTTTGGCGGACGGAACCTATGAAACGCTTACGCCGCAGGGAGAAAGTGTGGATAACACCCCATCAACCGAGACCGCATCCAAAGAAACGGAAAGCAGTGAAAGCAGCGCTAAAAAAGTAACGCTTAAGGATGTATATTATAATAATGCGACAATGGAACAGCTTGTCAATGAGCTTAGCGATGGTGAACTTGTACATCTTTCCGGCGGACATGCTGGAAAAGCGACAGGTTCAATCGGCGGACTTTATGATTATGACATTCCGGATACACAGACCGCCGACGGCCCTGCCGGAATACGTGCGGATTATGCGACGGCGTGGCCGAGTGAAACGGCGCTTGCAAGCTCATGGGATCCTGAACTGCTTGAAGAAATAGGAAAAGTAACAGCAGATGAAGCAATTTCACAGGGTATTGACATATGGCTTGCCCCGGGAATAAACATACACAGAAACCCGCTGTGCGGACGTAACTTTGAATATTATTCCGAAGATCCGCTTATTTCGGGTAAGATGGCGGTCGCGCTTTCAAAAGGGGTGCAGAGTAAGAAGGTTGCGGTTACCGTTAAGCATTTGGCGGCGAATAACCGCGAAAGAAACAGAAAAGAGGTTGACAGCCGTATTTCCGAAAGGGCGCTTCGCGAAATCTATTTAAAGGGATTTGAAATTGCTGTTAAAGAAGGCGACCCGTGGTGCATAATGTCATCCTATAACAAGCTGAACGGAACAGGCACTTCAGAGAGCAGATCTCTTCTTACCAACATTTTGCGGAATGAATGGGGATTTAAGGGCATGGTGATGTCTGACTGGGGTAATACAAGAGATAAGGTTAAGGAAATTAATGCAGGACAATGTACAAATATGTATGGCGGCAGCAGCGGAGATGTAAAGAAAGCAATCGAGAATGGTACTATTACTCGTGAGCAGATAAGAAAAAATGTCGGCGAAACATTAAATATGATTATGAAAACAACCGCTATGAACCGTGAAATACTGAACCCCAAGCCTATTGAATATAAAACAATCAGCGGTACGGATATAACCTATATACACGGCGGCGAGTACAGCAAATCATACGGTGGATTTACTTCACTTAAATCAGACAGCGACGCTTACAGCGAATCGGCGCTGATTCAGTTCGGAACAAATAAGTGGGTTGAATATGGTGTTAATGTTGAAAAAGCCGGAAAGTATAGGCTGTATTCAAGAACCGCAGGCTGGGGCAGCAACTTTACATTTAAGCTTGATGACCAAGAGATCGGAAGAACGCCTGTCGAAATGTGGACTGCGGATTGGGATAAATGGACAACTCTTGCACCGGTAGATGTTCAGCTGACTGAGGGAAAACATATCCTGCGCGTGGAATGCCCATTCGGAAGCTGTAACGTTAACTGGTTCAGATTTGTGCCGATATCAGAAACGGCGAACTAAGAATGGAGGATTAATATGAAAACAAAAAAATTAATTTCAGCCATGCTTGCACTTGGAATGGTAATATCATATGTGCCGCAGGTGCTTGCTAAGGATACTCAGACGCCGCAAACCGGCACGGTAATCGGAGCGGACTCGATAAAAGGCTTTAAAAACGGAGCATATGATACCATTTGCTTCGGCAGCTCTAACGGAAGCTCGATAAAATGGCGCGTTCTTGACACATCGGCGAACAACGGAAATGAAAGTGGATTATTTGTTTTAAAAGAAAATATCGATGAAAATAAAGCGATGCTTGAAAATTGGACAAAGGAATCGGATAACAAGTGGGAAAACAGCGGAATGAAAGCATATCTTAATGGTGACTTTTATAATAACGCTTTCACGCAGACAGAAAAAGGCGGTATCCTTTCCGTTACAAATAACAACGATTCTGTGGTTTCAGTAAATACTGCAAAGGGAATATACTCGGGGTTTAAATCCGCTTATTTATCCGACGAAAGGGTATTCTTACCTTCGGCGAGCGAGATAACAAACGAAAAATACGGTCTTTCAAGTGTTGCTGACAGGGTTGCTTATAAATCTGGTGATTCGTCAAAGGCAGATGGCTGGTGGCTTCGCTCAGGAAGCGAATATGACAACAATAACTATGGCTTTGTAAATGATATGGGGAAAATGACCACCGATCATGAATCATATGAATGGGGAATCCGTCCTGCTATGAATATCAAGAAAAATGATATTTTGATGGCTTCATACAAGACCAAGGCCAACGGCGGTAGGGAATGGACCGTGAAGCTGAGAGACACAGGCCGCACGGCGTTTTACGCCGCATCAAGCGGAAAAGACGGTGAAAAACTGAAGATTAACTATGTAAATGCCAAATATGGCGAAAATGAATATCTTTCGGCGGCGGTTATAAACAACGGCAATTTGAAGAAATATGAGAGAATCTTAAATGTAGATTCCGAAGCTAAGTCAAACGGAATGGCGGAGCTTGATTTATCAAAGCTCAATATAAGCGAAGGTGACAGACTTTATGTGTTTTCCGAACAATATAACGGCGAGGATAAGACCGCCTGCATGAGTGATTTACGCGGAATCTCTGTAAATGCCGAAGGGGCATCGTATAAGGTTACCTTACCATCGGGTGCAGGTTATACAATAGCGGCCGCATCGGGTTTAGGTGAAACGGTAAAAGAAAATGAAACGTACCAGTTTACCGTTACTATAAATAATGGTTATAAAAAGCGGCCTGATTTTGCGGTAAAGGCAAACGGCACAAAGCTCAATGAGGAAAATGGACTTTATACAATTTCGAGTATAACCGAAGATCAGACAATAACCGTTGAGGGAGTTGTCGAAGAAAGCGTAGTTGAACCCGATTTTTATACTGTCACTCTTCCGAGCGGTGACGGATATACGGCGGCGAGCGCAGAAGGCTATGACAACACAAAGGTTACGCCGGGAAATGATTATAAGTTTACTGTGACCTTTAATGAGGGCTACGCAAAGGGGAAAAACTTTGCAGTAAAAGCAAACGGCGAAAGCCTTGAGGAAAATAATGGCGTTTATACAATTCAGAGGGTTCATGCAAATCAGACAATAACGGTAGAAGGAATAATCGGAAAAGCCGAGAGCTTTATACCTGAATATGGTGATAATAAGGGTTGGACGCTGGATGAAAACATCGGCTGGTCAAACGAAACAGGCGCAGACGGAAATCCGATAGGCGTGCAGAGTGATAAGGATAAACAAGTTCCCGGCTATGCGATTTACAACAAGAGGCTTCTGTCACCCGAGAGCAAATACACGATAGACGCAAAACTTTCGGCGCAGTATAGTGACACCGATCAGGGCAGCACGCTTTTAATCAATTATTTGTCAGAGAATGATTATATAGGCTTTGAACTTGGAGGAAGCGATGCTCACCCTACAAAGCTCTCTGTGGTTCAAAACGGCAAAACTGTTTTTGAAAAAAGCGGAAAAAATGCTTCATCGAATTATTTAGACTTTAACGTTATGCTTGATCCCGTTACAGGGAATATAGAGGTAACAGAAAAGAAAACCGGAGCGCCAATAATGAAGCTTCAAAATGATTATTTGAAGGTAACAAAACCGGGTAAGGTTGGATTGTATTTGCATAATGACAGCGGATGGGGTTATGTTGCGATTAACAGCGTAACCTACGCCTTTTCCGGTAAGTATTCGGAAGCCTTCCATAGTTATGCTGACGGAACTACAAAAATTAACGGACTGATTCTCGGCGGAAATGGCACACGTGTAATAACAAACGGTTCGAATAAGGGACTGTACTTCGAATGTACCGACGGAAGCAGCGCTAAGCTGAATTTTTCCGATATTGACGGAGATTACAGATTTAGCTGTGATATGTTGGTTCAATGGGATAACCAGGACAACTATATCTATTTTTATTATAAAAATGCTAACGACTATATTAGGCTTAAGGTTTTACCCCCTAAAGAGTCTAACGGAAATAAAAATCAGCTTATGCTTGAAGGAAAGCCAGGAGGTAAAGAATATTCCGGTTTAACCGCCGATGTTGACTTTGATATTAAAAACAATACGGTTTCATACGATATATACTTAAGCCGTGACGGATATGTAACGGTCTATGCAAATAACAATGCCATTTTCAAAAACGTTAAAGTTTCCGACAGCGCTTTATCGAGCGGAAACACGGCGATGATAGAAACGAGCTGGAACCCGACCAACATTTATAAGATAGAGCTTGAAACAGGCGACTATAAGACCATGCTCGAGGCACGTTCTATAGAGATGTTTAACAACAAAGATATAAAGATAGAAAGCTTTAAGGAGTGCAAGGGCAGTACTGTTAAGCTTAAAATCACCGATCCGGCGGTGGTTGGGATAGATAAGAGTGGTGTTCTTATTGCGGCATTATACGATGGCGATGTGCTTATCAGCACAGCATTGGGTACAATAAGCGAAGACGTTTCCTCGGCAGAGGTTACAATCTCGGTTCCTGAGAATGTCCAAAACCCGAGACTTAATATATTCCCGTGGGAAGATATTAAAACGCTTAAGCCGATAAGAAATCCGATTAATGTAAACTAACAAACAAAATTATTAGGGGCTGTAGTAAAACGATTTTAAAATCGAATTGACTACAGCCCCATAAACAAAAGAGATTGACCCCTTGAACTTGTAAAGGCGGCGTTAAAGCTGCACAGCGAATATTCGGAACGGTTTTACACCCTGGCGGCTAACGCTTCAAAAACGGGCGAGCCGATAGTTCGGCATATGGCATATGTTTTCCCCGACGAGGGATTTGAAACCGAGAATACACAGTTTATGCTCGGAGATGAAATTCTTGTTGCGCCTGTGCTTGAAAAAGGAGCGGAGGAGAGGACTATTCGTTTGCCGAACGGGAGATGGAGAGAAGGCGGCGGTAATATAGTCGACGGCGGCAGAAGTATAACCGTAAAGGTGGGTATATCGGATATCCCGCACTTTTTCCGTATTTAAAAACCGGGAATAGTCATAATAATGAAACGGAGAAGAACTATGTATACATACAGAGGAATTGAAAAAGAGATTGGAGAAGCGCTCGGCGGCGAGGGAATAAGGACGGTCAGCCTGTCGGATAAGCAGGACTTTGACACTGTGCTGAAAAACCCGCATAAGGGGCTGTATCACCATTATTACGATAACAGCCTTGACAAGTATTTATGCGAAAGCGATGAGGAGCTTACTCGGATTAAAGGGCTTACCGTGTTATATCTGAGGTTTGACTGGTCAGACTTTGAACCCGAGGAGGGTAAGTTTAACCGAGAGCTTACGGATGATATAATAGAGCGGTTCTGCAAGCCGTATGGGTATAAATTATCGATTTTGATATGCTGCAAGGAGTCGGGAAAGGGGCAGACATTTGCCACGCCCGGATGGGTTGCGGACGCCGGGGCGAAGGGGTGTTTCCGCCCTCCGATAGACGTTGCAAACGATAAAATCAGCAGCTTCGGAAAGCCCGGAAAACCCGATTGGGTGAACTGGACGCCGGACTATGGCGACCCGATATTTTTGAAAAAGCTTGAAAATATGCACCGCGCATTTGCGGAGATATACGGCGATTCGCCGTATATCGAGGACGTTGTCGTCGGAAGTATGGGCGACTGGGGAGAAGGGCACACCTGCTGTTCAGGCAGGGAACGCATACCGATGGACGTGATAAAAAAGCATATAGACATATATGCCCGCTGTTACCCAAACACTCAAAAAATAATAAATGACGATGTAATAAGATATAATTTCGAGGACGACCCGCAGAGTGAGCGGGAGCTGCTTCAATATTGCATTGACAAAGGCTTTGGAATGAGGGACGACGGTATCGGCGTAAAGTATTTTGCGGACAAATATCCCGATACCCACACCGTTGCGCGCCCTTGGTATTTTGAAAAGGTATCGCCGCACTACCCGACCGTAATTGAGCTTGAACATTATTCCGATATGTTAGAGAGCGGCTGCTGGGAGGGTGAAAACGGCTGTATATCGGGGGCGGACTTTTCACGCGGAGCGCTTGATCTGATGCACGCATCGTACTTCAGCTTTCACGGATATGCAAGAGATTGGTATGCCGAAAACGCCGAGCTTGCCGATGAGCTTGCGAATAAATGCGGATATTGGTATTTTCTCGAATCGGTTTCCGTATCTTGCGAAATACAGAGCGGAGCGGATTTCGAGCTCGGATTTAAGTGGATTAACAGAGGCGTTGCAAGAGCGTATCACCGTTATTCTCTGAGCGTGCGCTTAGAGGGCGAAAACGGTTCGTTCACCGCCGAGGCGAAAAATTCGGATAACAGAAAATGGCTTCCGTATCAGACAACAGGTGAGGTTGTGAGCGTTTCAATGCCAAAGCCCGTTCCGAGCGGTGCGTATAAGCTGAAAATTCGGCTTGACTGCACGGAAAACGGAAGAAGCGTCCCGATAAAGATTGCGCTGAAGAAGGAGTTGCTCGATAGTAATGGATATTACACTGTTGCAGAGAATATATCGGTAGAATAGGAGGAGAATTCCTGTTAAGAAAAAAAGTGAAATTAAAGTAGCTTCATACCAAACAAATATCCTATGAAAAGCATTTTAGACATCCCATTATTACGCGTTTATGCTTTATTATGCCGCATTTTGCGTAATTCGGGAAGGCTTTTACACGCCTATGGCGGCAAAGGGCCGGGAACCGTTTGATACATGGAACGCACCGCTTGATGACGGCAGCTATCTGTATGAAGAATAACGGAACGGCGACACCATAGAAAGGTACATATGTGATGTCCGTATGTATGGTGGTTTTGGCGCTTTGAGGTTAAGCTGACGCCGGACAGGGCAATACTGCCTTGCCCGGCGGCTACAGCTTTATTTCCGCACTGGCGGAGGATAACAAACTCGCCGTAAGGTCGCTCGGCATACTTGAAGCAAGGCTTAAAAAGATGGGCATAAGACCATTGTTCATCACCGGGCACACAGGCTTTACAGATGATTTTGAGTTTGCATTCGCTCATAAAGACAGGCTTTGCTCTTGGCTCGGTCACTTGTATGAGTATTTATTTAAAATCAAATGAAAATATGGCTGTTGTGTCGCTTTCGCCCCAGTTTGAGATTGGAACAAGACGAAGGCTGTTTACCTTTTTGTTGAGCGGTATGTTATAAGCGCGGTTTAGGTTGTTTTTTGTCTTAAAGATAACCTCCGTTCCGTTTTCGGTTGTCGCTTCTAAGATAAATTCCTTACACAGGGTTGCGGGAACGTGGAATTGAGGACTGTCAAGCCGCGTATTACAGCGCGTGCTGTGAGTTTGTTCGCATCTTCCGCCGGGCAGGGTATTTCGGTTAAGGTCACTGTCAAACGTGATATGTACGGACGAAACCGTTTCAAATTTGCCGAAGCTATACTCAAGCCCGGTTCCGTTTTTTACTGCAACGCCGCAGGCGGTGGTGTTATAAATTTTATGGGGACGGTCCTCACCGTTTTTTAAGGTGTCATTTCCGTTTATCACAGCCGTGTTTTTACATAAATCACTGATGTCACGCTTCATATTGGGGATAAGACAGTCGCTGTCCGTCAGTATGTTCTGAAGCGCGGTAAGTTTTTTCAGATATACCTCGTGAGGGGAAAGACCGAAATTTGACGCAAGCGCCGCGGCGGTTCCCACCGCCTGACCCATAACGGCACAGGTCATCATAACGCGGATACTGCTCATAGCCATATGTGTCATACTTATATTTCGGCCGGCAAAAAACAGGTTTGACACATTTTTTGAATACATTGCGCGGTATGGTATACAGTACGGCGCAGGGGTATAGAAATTTGTGTTCGGGGTTCCTTTGTGATAAAAGCCGTCGGGAAAGTGGTCGTCAAGGGGCCAGCCTCCGTAGGCAACCGTATCCTCGAATTGACGGTTTGAGGTTATATCCTTTTCGGTAATAATATATTCGCCGACCATTCTGCGCGATTCGCGCTTTCCCGGCAGGAAGCCGAGAAAGTCAAGCTCCCAGTTATCGGCGTTGAATTGCCCCGAATTTTTGATATAGTCCCATGTGCCGACAGCAAGAGGAATAAGCTCCCGCGCAATATCCTCGGCATCGGCGATGGTATCGCGGTTTCCGCCGAGCTCGAGATACCAGAAGTTTTCGTATTCATTGTGAATATCAGGCCCTCTGTGCATAAAGTCTTCGCGTTTAAGCGGAGTGCTCCAGCTCGGCGGAGTAAATTTAATCGGCCTTTCCGTTTCACGGCCCTGTATAAGACAGCTGTTTCCCATGGTTAAATTATCGTGCTTTTTAACGTGGGTGTCCTCTCCGAATTCTTCGGCGCTTTCGCGGCCAATGCGGAATTCCGCACCGGTGAGCGGTGCAAGGATGCTGTCTCCCGAGCAGTCGGCATAGTTTTTGGCGTGAACCTCATAAAGCGTCTGAGTTGTCATCTGATAGCCTGTTATTGAACTTATCTTTATGCTTCGGCCAAAACCGAAGTCTCCGTTTTTGGTTTCGGCGTCCATACAGGTGCAGTTTAAAAGGAGCGTGATGTTCTTTTCACGTATGACAAAATCATAGAGCACGGTATCCCATATGTAATAATTTTTTGTCGGATTCCGATAGTAGTTTTCGAGTGCAATTTCTTCAACAATTCCCGTTTCGCGGTTATTTTCGCCGCCGGCACCGCATATCCACATTCTGATTTCCGATGAGGCGTTTCCGCCCAGCACGGGACGCTCGTGCATAAGAACGACTCTTGCACCGTTTCTTGCCGCGGCAATGGCGGCGCAAATCCCGGCGAGTCCTCCGCCCACAACACAAAAATCCGCGTCAATGACCTTTTTGTTAAGCATAATCCGATTTCCTCTTTTCTGTTTTGAATTTATATCTCAGTTGACATTAATGATTTTATATGATATTATAATATCAATAGTTTTCTATAAATTCTTTTATAATTACGCATAAAAATTCAAAAAAAATGCACAGAGGTGGCTTGTATGGATGCTGACAGACCCGTCATCGAACCAAAGAACAGAAAAATCGGCGACAAGATTTCTTCATATACAGAATATCTTAAAAAGGAGTATGGCTTAGCTATATCCATACATTTCGCCGATAAATACAACTATGTGTTTTATTGTGAAAAAAATATGTTGGTTTATAACGTGCATATAAATCCGTATTGCTTTAAGATGAAAAGCAACAGAAAAAACAGACAAAAATGCCTGAGATGTCAAAAACTTGTCCTGCACCACTGCGGGGAATGTGAAAGCTTTGTAGGCAGGTGCTATGCCGGTGTTTCGGAATATATCTGCGGAATATATTCCGACGGCGAACCTGTCGGATTTATAAGTGTAAGCGGATACAGAGATAAAAATATTCCGTTCGGACAAAATAACTTGTATGATGAGAGTATGAAGGATGAAGAGATTCCCGTTCAGCTTTTGGATACCCTTATTTCGCCGCTCGGACTGATGCTTGAGAGGCTTGTGTCGGAAACACCGCTCATTGACATCGGTGACGATGTGTATTTTAGAATTCTTAATTATCTCAACGAACATCACGCCGACGTTTCTGTGGCTGAGCTTGCCGAAAGGTTTTGCTTCAGCAGGTCGTATATAAGCCATATGTTTAAAAAGAGAAGCGGCTGTACCCTTAATACATATTGTAATATGCTTAAAATAAAGGATGCCAAAGCCCTCCTTAAAGAATCGAACATAAGCGTAACAGAGGTTGCGTACTCGGTGGGATTTAATAATTTCAGCTATTTTATTACTATATTTAAAAGCCTAACGGGAATGACCCCGCTTGTGTGGCGGAAGAAAAATCAGTTAAAATCCTGATATAGGCCGCATATGATGAGGGAAAATAAAGCGGATGCCTTCCTGTGTTTCACAGAGGGCATCCGCTTGTACTGTCTAAGCCCGGAAATTATTGCGGCTTTAGGTATGTATCATACATATCGCTTTTGAAAATCGGTTTATTGCTGAAACAGGGTACAGCCCATTTTCTTAAATTCATCTATCTTTTCTTTCAGCCGCTTCTCGGAAACCCCGAGGTAGTCGGAGCAGCATTTAATGCAATAAAAGCTGGTTGCTCCGCGGTTAAACAGCTTCTTATGCAGGCCGATTTCGTCATTGGTAAGAACTCTGCCGCACTGCTTGCATTTATCCATTGACTATTTCTCCAATCAGCACCTTACTGCCGTAAGCGCCCACTTCAAAGCTGAAGCCATCGTGAAATACGCCTAATTCTTCGCCGGTGAACGCATCGGTAAGCTTCAATCCGAGATTTGTTTCGGAATGCAGGCCGAGGTCATCGAAGGATACGTTGATACGTGCACCACACCATACATTGTCGGTTTCGGAAACGTTAAACATACCAATGGCAATGCGTCCGCCGCTCAGAATCTTTGCGATACAGAAACCGTTTTCGCCTACCTTTGAAATGCAGAATGCCGGTCGGCACTCATCGTCCTGGTTGATGGAAATCAAACCGGGGTTTAGTATGACGTCCTTGTTGACCGGATCAAGAGAGCGTAAATCCGCACCGATGATAAGCGGTGAACCGAGGAAGGCCCACAATGCAAAGTGTTGTAAATATTGTGCGTCGGTACAGCCTTCAAGTCCTACATGGCCTTTGCCGTGCATTCCGGTAATAAGCATATCCATATCATTGTAACAGCCCGGGCCGTTACCCTCAACATTATCAATCTGACTTTTAAAGATGTCGATATAGGATATCGGTGCATCAAAAATATCCCCCGTAGAGCGGTATGTATGAGCACCGTGTGAGCGCATCCATTGTGACGGATTCTTTTCGCCCCAGTTGCACGCAGCAAAGAGAATATCGCGGCCGCTGTTGCGGAGAGCCATTGCCATTGTCAGATAGGCATTCTTGGCATCACCGCTCTGAGGAAAGTTACAGAAATCGTATTTTAAATAATCAACGCCCCATTCGGCGAATTGCTTTGCGTCTTCGAATTCGTGACCGTAGCTGCTCGGGTACCCGGCACAGGTTTTAAAACCGGCGCAGGAATACATACCGAATTTCAGTCCTTTGGAATGAATGTAATCAGCAAGATGCTTCATTCCGTTCGGGAATAACTCGGGATCGGGAACTAACTTTCCGTCAACTCTTTCCTTCAGTGACCAGCAATCGTCAATGATGACATACTCATAACCGGCGGCCTGATAGCCTTCGTTTACAATTACGTCGGTTATTTCCATAATTAACTTCTCGTTGATATTCTGTGCGAATGTGTTCCATGAGTTCCAACCCATAGGCGGTTTGTGTGATAACATTGTATTTACCTCATTTCTTTAAAATAATATTTTTTATGTTATGTTTTCGTTTTTATACACTGCATTTTGCAAAATATCTGTTGTTTAGTATTATCTTTATCTTATCAGATTTTCAGAAAAAGTAAATAAAAAATACTTGCATTTATGTGTCTGAATATTGTATAATAAAAAGCAAGTAATGATTTCGGAAAGGGAATGAATCAAAATGAATGAGTATTACATACCGCGTCGGATGGGAGATTTGTCTATTCTTGATATCGGATGTGACCAATGTACGCCGGGACATTTTTTCGCAACGGCATTTTCCGATCGCTTTTTAATTCACTATGTATTGGAGGGAAAGGGGATTTTTCGGTCAAACGGGCAGGAGTACAGTCTGGAAGCCGGGAACGCCTTTTTAATCAGCGATGTATACGGCTATTATGAAGCGGATGAGAAAGAACCGTGGCGTTATGTGTGGATTAATATTTCGGGAGAGGCGGCAAGTTATCTACTGAGTAAGCTGGGGCTCAGTTCAGACAAACCGATTTATCAGACCACAGACAGAGAACGTATTGAGAGGTGTTATGAGGAGATTTGTTTAAATTATAATAAGGTGGATGATTTCCTGACCTATAGCAGGATTTTCAAGCTGTTTGAGGCTTTATGGGAAACCAATGCAAACAGGGAGAGGAAAAGAAGGAGCATCAGCGAAAGCGGCGCTGAGCGGTATGTGAAAATGTGCTGTGATTTTATTCATACCAATTATTATAAAAATATCAACATTAAGGATGTCTGCCGATTTGTCGGGTTGGAATATTCCTATTTGTTTCGGCTGTTTCGAGAGCAGGTGAATTTAAGTCCGGGTCGGTATTTGGCACATTACAGGCTTACAAAGGCGGCGGCCTTATTGATAAATACCGCTATGCCGGTCACTGAAATAGCGGCGGCTGTGGGATATGAAGACCGTGCGGCGTTTTCTAAAGCATTTTCAAATAAATACGGAGTCTCACCCAAGGTATACCGAAAGGCTTAAATGCCGGGGGCATTATTGATAATTCATAGCATGAGCTTCCGGTGATTGCTACACCGAAGCCGCCGAAGATGGCGGCTGATGTTTCCATATATTAGATTAAAATATTACGGCTCAAAAACAAGCGTTGAAACTGACTTTGGCATAAGCTCGGCATACCACCATTTATTATCGTAATAATACTGTGCCTGACGCTTTACGTTACTTGCGTTTACCATAACTACAACGTGGCTTCCGTCCGGGTTGTCTGCCGCAACGCAGACAACGGGAATCCTCATTGATTCAGGGAAGCCGAAAGCGGTACACGAAAAATCTTCACTCAGCTTAGCGGGATAAATTTTAGCGCCGCGTTTAATGAACTTTGAGAAGTGCTTGAATGCGTGATACTGACCACTGTAAGTAAGCTCGCCGGTCTGTGAGTTGAGCGTTGCAAGGCCGCCGCAGAAGAACGGACCGATGTTCGGGCCGCCGTCCTCATCGAGAAGAAGATTCCAGCCGAAAAAGTTTTCACAGCCGTGAGCCAGCGAACGCGCCATAATAAGCGACCATTTTACCCAGTCGGTATCATAGTTCTCGACAAGACGCGGGCCGCCTTCGGTGAAGTTCCACTTCATATTCGGGTATGCCGCCCTTATGTTATCAACAAGTTCGATTCCGCCCTCGTAATAATGAAGAGCGACGCTGTCTACACATTCCGAAAGTTCGGGATATTCATTAAGCGTCCATACAATTCGGGGCCAGCCGATAAAGCAATGGTCATACATCCATATCTCGGTGTCAAGGCTGTTTTCCTTTAATTTTTCTTTAAGAGCAATCATAAACTTTGCTTCGGTATCGGGTGACCAAATGCACGCAACCGAAGTACCTGTCTGGTGAGCTTCGGGTTCGTTCTGAGGGGTAACAGCGTCTATTTTGATACCCTCTGCTCCGTATGCCTTTATAAATTTAACAAAATAGTCGGCATAACAATCAAGATACTGTTCGCGCATATAGCCGCAGGATAAAAGACCGCCCGTTTTCATCCAGCCCGGAGGGCTCCAGGGTGAACCGAGAAATTTTAAATCGGGGTTGTGCCGGATTGCCTCTTTAATCATAGGTATTATAAATTCTCTGTCAATATCAATCGAGAAGGTTTTAAGCTCGGTGTCATTCTGTGTGTCACAGTATGAGTATACCGAGGTTGAATAGTCACTTGAACCGATGGAAAGCCTTGCCACCGAAAGGTTAAGGCCGTCCTTCCCGTATATGTCTGACAGAAACTCATCTCTCTGAGCCGGGGGCATTATTGATAATTCATAGCATGAGCTTCCGGTGATTGCTACACCGA
>CAJKNM010000036.1 GCA_905201285.1 uncultured Eubacteriales bacterium
TTCATTCTTACCCTTGACTAATCACAGACGAGCATTTACAAGCTTTCAGGCGAAAATCTGCGATATTCTGTAAATTTGTTATGCCATTCTTTCATTGTTACTTTACACTACCTTTTATATTTTTTCAATTTCAAATTCCACGCACACGGGATAATGGTCGGATAAATATATGCCCTCATCGCAATCATCCCATATATACACGGATTTCACACTGTTTTTTATAGACTCGGTTGCAAAAATATAATCTATTTTAACAGCCTCCTGCCCCCAATTGTGAAATGTTACCGCTATTTTATCGGTAATCTCGTAAACCTTAAATTTATCGTAGTTTTTACAAAAACTTATTGTGTCGGAATCAGGTTCTGCATTAAAGTCGCCTGCAATTATTGTTGGCATATCATCAATTTGATTACGCTCTCCGGTGGTTTTAAACACCTGACGGATTCCTTCAACTCTTGCTTCGTCCGATAGATCAAGATGTATATTCACTGCACGGAACACTCTTTTTGTAACCATATCGAGAAGTTTTAAGGTAATACATATTCTTGGGCATTCACTTTGATTTTCATATCTTGAGCCGGCAACATAAGGCGTTGGACTTAGCCAATAGCTTTCAAATCCAAGCAACTGTATTCTTTCATTCAAAATTGCTGTGTACAAGCCCTCGCCTGTGTAATCATTTTCTCTCAAATGACCGATAAAGGTATACTCCGGCAACATCCTTTTCAATAGTTCAAGATGTCCCTGTAGCATCTCCTGAAACATAATCACGTCAGGCTTTTCCCGCATTATCTTTTCATAAACCATTCCTGCGCGATGAACAAAACCGTTTACGCCATCACCTTTCCATACGCACCTGATATTAAATGTAACAACCTTTAAATTCTTATCCATTATCTTTTCTCCTTATTAACGTTAATCTCACGGCTTTAATTATATACTACCGCGAACTATGTTTTTCTAAGATTAGGTCCGCATTTCATCATAATGCCCCATTATTTTCATTTTTTCCTCCGCTATTCCATGCTGTATTTATTTTTTCATTATCTGTTTTTATGTATCAATATAGGCTCATAAAATCGCTCCCTGCATTTTTATAAATAGCCGCACCAAATTCGAAATGCGTTTCTGTTCATCAATACTTTAATGTCAGCAATCGCACTCCAATTATTCCTTTTTTGTCAAAACAAGCACATTAGCATCCATGTCTTTTCCGACAATTTTAAGATTTTCGCCATTTACCGAATAATTATTATCATATAAGCTGTCGGTAATTTCATAATTACCATCCAGATTCACAATAAGCTCTTTTGCATTTTCAAAGAAGTGACTCACAACAAGCACGCGGTTTTTATCTTTAGAATAACGTACAACTGCCTGTGTTCCCTGCGGTTTTCGGTTGTTTATGAAGTTCGTTCGATAAATTAAACTTCTGCCAGCCCTTATTATATCTTTTACTTTTTCATAAAATTTTTCTGCCCCTTTAAGCATATCAACCTGCCAATCAAAAAGCCTGTCAATATTTCCGGACCAGCATAGTCTTCCGAGAAAGCCCGACGATATAACATAATGCATATGAGCGACATCAAAATTCTCTTTCAAAACACACCATATCTGGTTTTGTACAGGATGAATTAAATAATGCATATTTGCCGCAATCGCCGGAACCTCGATACTGTCAATACAGTCCGAATAGGAACTCATAGCCGTTGCACTCATTATCCTTGAACCCAAGCGTGAGCCTCCGGTTGAACAATTTTCAATAATAATCCCCGGTATCTGCTCTTTGATTCTCACGAAAAACTCATATACACCATTCATCTGTTCAATGAGTCCATCGCCAAGGCTATCGGAACCATCGCATCCCAAACCAATGTTTGCATTATAATCTACTTTGATATATCCAATATTGTTTTCGCGCAAAAACTTTATTACAACATTGTCAAGGTATTCCATTACTTCTTTTTTTCTGAAATCGAGGAATTTTGTCTGTCCCGAATTGCAAGCAGCATTATTTATCGGAATGCCATCCTTTGTCAAATAATATTTATCATATTCAGGGCTCCATCTTTTCGCACGTTCCCTAACACATTCAAATTCCATCCATATTCCGGGAATCATACCCATTTTTCGGATTTCGTCAGCATATACTTTCAATCCGTCCGGGAATTTATTTTCATCAACTTCCCAATCTCCAACGCCGCCCTTTTGCCATCCGTCATCAACAACAAAGTATTTTACATCGGTGTCCTTAAGTATTTTGGCAATACTAATGAGCTTATCGTGTGATGTATTTCCTCTGTGCGTAACCCAATCGTTAAATATTATCGGCATACCGTTTTCTCCGTATGAATTAACGGCGCGCATATCCATTTCCGCCAAATCGTTCGAAACCTCTGCAATTCCGCCGCGTGATACCGCAACAAATGCTACGGGAGAAATATATTTTCCGCCGTTTGGAACTTTCTTTCTCCAGTGTCCAAACTTGTAATCGCCAATCCCGGCTGACAGCGATATTGGTGTGCCGCATCTCGAAAGCTCAATTTGCCATGTTGAATCAATCTTAGGCTTTATCCCCCATGTACAATTGTTTTCCGTATCTTCAAGTGCCGCATAGGGATAATATCTACCCACAGTCTTTGAACCCAAAGCTCCTATTTTCTCGCATTCAAAAGAACCTCCGCTTGATTTTTCCATATTCATTTGAGAGAGTCTTTGCTCTACATGCTTACCTTCGGTTGCCCAACCGCCTTTAAATGTATGGTACAAAAAGTCCTTTGAGCCATCATCAAACTCAAACATACATAAATTATCCAAATTTGCCGATGTCAGCATTTCAAGCGTAACTTCATCACCTGTGTTATTAAAGAATTCGGAGGTAACCTCAAAACCATTTTCACCATTATAGTTGCGCAGTCTGTGAACCGCCCCGTACCCTTCATCTGCTTTGACAACGGTAATAACTTCAGTATATTCTTTTTCGGTTAACACCTTCTGGCTTTCAAACTTAAGCCTTTTTGTGCTTTCGCTCATTTTATAACTGTTATCATACATTGGTGTATAATCTTTAGAGAGATGCAGGTGTACTATCGAACCTGAAAACCAATCGCAATTATTCTGAAACCCATATCTAAAAACCTCTTTTGTCATATATGTATCACATATTTTATTTGTATATTCATTAGGAAAAAGCAGCATAAACACCGTCTCAGTTTCATTCATAACAACATAACGAACCGTAGTTTTTTCAAAAACATAGTCCGTGTACTTATAATTTGTATTTAATCCTTTATTTATATCCATTAGAAAACTCCTTAAATATAACAAACAAATTTTTCTATCTCCTCAAACCGCTTATTCTCTTATAAATACGCTGTTCGTAAGCGCCCTAATATCGGTATGCCTTTTCATAAACATTATTTTCACGCTTAAATCGCCCTCGGTATCCGGAATTTTTGCGGAAACGGTTTTGTTGTCGCTCTTTGAAACGCTTATAAACACGCCTTTGCGGTACACTGTCATAAGCATAACACCGTTCGGATTCTGATTTTCTGCCGCCTTATAATCCCAAAATCTTCGCGAGCACCGCGCCTATTTTCTCCGCCATAAAATGAAATCCCAAATCGTTCGGATGACACAAATCAACCGTACATGACAAATTGTATTTGTCGGGAAAAAACGTCTCGCCGTCTATGAAATAAATATTTTTATCACCTTTGCTTTTTGCATCTTCATAAAAGCTCCTGATATAATCACGTCGCCCCTTATTTTCACTCTCGGTTTTTTCACAGTCCGAACGGAAATCCGGTTTTGATATAATTATATACGGTATGTCGGCATGACTTTTTCTTACAACCTCATAAAAAGTCGGATATGTATTCTTCAGATGCTCAACATTCGGAGCATTGTGGTCATAATCGCATACAAACGCACACATATCCATGTTTGCAATATATTCCGCCATTTCCTTCTCGCCCTTTGCCCACCCTGCAAAGCCGAGATTTACATAATCCATATTGTACGCTCTTGAAATCATCTGTTCATATATGTTACCCGGGTTGGACGCCCCAGCACCGTTTGTTATTGATGAGCCGTAGAAAATCACCGGTTTGTTGTTTGCATATGCCTTTCCTTCACCGATTTCCGCATCGTCCTCTATGCCTATGTTACATGAAAGGACCTGTGAAAAACACGGAAACACAAGCGTATATTCCCTTTCTTCACCTCGGTCAAACTCCGCAGTCGCTTCATATTCGGTCTGTTCCCCGACCTTGTCCGGATAAAACATGTGCACGGGAATCTCCCTGTTTTCTTTAGACGCATACAAAACAAAACCGAATCTCAACCTCGGTGATTCAATACAGTCTAAAATTTTTCCGTATTTCACCTTAATGCCTATCCGCGGCGAATTTGTCTTAAAACGAACTCTGCAACCCGCAGAAAACCAATAGGCACCCGCTACTCCTTCGTTTACCGTCTTTGCAATACTTTCCGGCATCCTTGCGGTAATTCCGCTTTTTCCGTCATTAAAACCGTATCTGTAAAACGGCTTATTTTCTATACTTAACCACTTCAATTATTACACCACCTTTAATTCTCTGTCGCTCTTGTTCCACAGCAGTTCAATAAGTTTTTCCGTTTCATAAATTCCGCCGTGCGGATGGCGACACTGCAAGACTCTCGGATTCTGCCTCGTTCGGGAATACAATAATTGCGTCTTTATCGTCAAACATAAAACTCTCATACCTGAATCCGTGCCATAGCTTTTTCTCCGTCATTTATTCTTTCCTACCGCTCTCAGAATTTTTTCCGCCATTACCGGTATTCTGCCGAGGTAGTCTGGGCCGACATTTAACAGATAGTTGATACCTCTGTCGTTCAGGTGCTTTTTAATCTCTCTGACCTTGTCGGCGTCCTTCCATTCATTGTCAAACGTCTTGTAACCCCATGTAGTGTTAAGGGTTGTTGGCGCTTCAACCAATTCATCTCCAACGCTCTCGTTCGGGATTTCGTTATCACCGCAGGAACGGTAGTCGCCCTTGCCGTTTCCTATGCGTGAGTTAATAAGGCAGTTCGACTGATACTTTTTCACCATATCGTACAGCTCGTCGCTCTGTTCCGGCGTAATAACGTGCGGCATATCAAACCATATGAGCGCAAGCTCACCGTAATTTGTCAGGATTTCTTTAAGCTGCGGCTTGATTTTCTTTTCAAAGCAAACAGAAAAGTCTTTTTTGCTGTCATCGGGAAAATCCCAGTCGTTGCTTTTTGCCTCCTCGTCACCCTCCTTCAGAGCATATCCGCCCCCGTTTTCCTCGTGCCAGTCAAGCTCCTGTGAGTAGTAAAGTCCAAACTTCATATTGTGCTTTTTGCAGGCATCGGCAAGCTCCTTTATAACATCTCTGCCGAACGGAGTTTTCTTTACTATGTTAAAATCGTCCGTCGCAGAATCATACATAGCAAATCCGTCATGATGCTTTGAAGTCATTACAATATACTTCATTCCCGCCGCCTCGGCAAGCTCTACCCATTCCTCAGCATTGAAATAAATCGGGTTAAACGCCTGTGCAAGCCTTTCGTACTCGCGGCAGGGGATTCTGAAATGGTATTGCAGCCACTCGCTCACACCCTCCGGACCCATTTCCTGTCTTTTTCCCTTCCATTCACCCGCCGGGAGCGCATATAAGCCCCAGTGAATCATCAATCCGAATTTTGCTTCTTTAAACCATTTTTTGTTGTCTTCCATAGTGAGTATTCCTTTCGCAGTAATCAAAAATTTACAACTTCCTATTTTTTAACGATTTCAAAATTCATTGCCTTTGCATTTTTGTCGACTGTGAACTTGATACCGATTTCGGTCCTTTCAACGGCAAGAGGAGCTTTTCTCTCCCCGGACGATGTAAGCGGATATACTTCGTACGCTGAACCGGCAAGCCCTTTCAGCTCAACATCACCCATAATCTGTTCAACCATAATAGGGTATTTGCCCGCAATTTGAATAGTTGTGCCGTCATCGCTTAAAATCTGACCGTTGTTTACAGAATTACCCGCCATAGTGAGAAGCATTCTTCCACTGCCCGCAATATTATTATTGTCAAGCGAGACAAGCGTTACCGCCGCATACTCGTTGGAAACATTCACACTTAAATTATCCGCCGCATAAGTTTTACCGCCGATAAATCCGCACAGCGCCTGAGAATTTTTTGTGTTCATCTTGAAGATACCGTTCTTAAGGTCGGTTGTAAGTTCGTTTGTCAGTGATGTATAAACCTTATCACCATCTGTCGCAACGTCTGCGGCAGACTTAACGTTCTCGCTGTTGACCGAGGTCAAGTCAGTATTGAACGAAACGCCCGTCTTTCCGACAAGAGCGTAGTTACCCATACTCTCAAAGGAATGTCCATTCGCCCAAGTTACATTATTCGGCCAAGCCGTATAATCTGAGTTCGGACCGTAGTGCCATATGTTATCCTCGGTTGTATTTGCACTTTTATCTGTTATAGAGCCCGAGTAGTTGTGATAATAACCGCTTGTCGCCTCTGTTACGTCTTTTCTTAGAAACATAACCGCTGCCGACGGGAAAATTGCCCTCAGGGTCGGGTTTGCAAAAGTATCAAAGGTATCTTTTAAAAGAATCTTTTCGCCGCTTTTTACCTGCTCGTTAATATCCGTCTTTGCGTTAAATATAAAGTCAACAGGATTCCAGCCCTGAAGTCTCCCGTAAGCCGAAGCCAAAAGCGGCCCCTCCGCCAGATACTTGTTACCGGGGCAAACCTTGTACTCTGAAATCGTATAAGGCTTACCGTATGTGTTACCCGTTGCCAATGCGCCGAACATTCCAAGTCCGTCTGCCTTAAGATTTGAGGTGACACCGTTAACTTTTTCGCCGGTTGCCGCGTCTTTATAGCTGCCATTGGTATCAAACCGCGTACCCTTACCTGTAAGTTTGTTATCTCCGCCGCTCGGGTGGGACCAATAACCGTGCGTATCTATAAAGTCGGTTGACAAATAGTTTGGATACCAGCTCTCGGTGCTGAGACCTCCCCACGATGTTGCGCCTGTTATGGCGCACTTAACACCCATATTTCTTAAATGATTGATTCTGCGTGTAAAGTATTTTTCGTATATATAACTGATAAATCTCTTTTCATCCAGAATCCTGCCAATCGACATAACCTTTTTTGTATCACCCTCTGTAATAGTTCCCTTTGAGGTAGTGGAAACTTCTACAGTTCCCTTGGTTGGGTCTTCATTGTCAGCAAGTCCGTTTGCAAAGTATGAGTTTGGCTCTGATTTCCACGCCTGTACAAGCGCGTCGCGGGTGCCGTACCTTTCAACAAGCCACTCATTATACTGCTTTTTATAATCATCATAATACGATGTGCCTATCAGACTTCTTATGTCAAAGTATTCAAGGGAGTTCTCGTTGTTTAAATCAATCAGCGCCATAGCAGGATCATCCTTAAGCGCCAACCCGGTATAAGGATTTCGGTAGCCGAGCAAAAGCTTCGAATATCCCTCAAGAGCAGTAATGACCGGGTCGCTGAAGTACGCAACTCCCTTCGTGCTTGTAACGCCCGCGGGCGCATTGTCATCCGCAAATATCGGTCTTGATACCGTCTGGTCAACAAAGAAGTAAATTCCCCTCTGCTTTAATGCGTACATCAGATAACAAAGCTTATCCATCTGCGTATCGTCAAGCTTCTTTCCGCTTGTTACACGCGCTGCACCAAATACATTCGGCAGAAATGCCCAATCGATGTTATGGAAGCGTACCATGTTAAAGCCTGCCGCCGCAACACTGTCCGCAATCTTATCTGCTTCTTCGTGGGTATCGGGGAAGGCACCCGCGCCGCCGATATTTGTGCCCCAGAACTGAATCGGGGTTTCATTTCCGCTGTCGTCTACGCACACAAATCCGTCACCTTTCGCTTGCACAAATCCGCACTTGCCCGCCGGCCCGTCGAGAACAATATCCGACATATTAAGAACGCTGTCCTTTAACTTTGCCGCATCTGGCTGCTCATAGATATAATAGTTATCCGTATCCGGATTTGCATTACTCGTTTTATTGATATCGCCTATCGCTGTCAGTTCTGAATTTGTGCCGGTTTTGGTGTTAAAATACACATATCTGTTTAAATTATCTTTAAACCTCAGATAACTTCCATCCGCAATGGTCTCGCTTGCCACATTCGCACCATGTTCATCTACAAACTGTGCATTCTTCATACCTTCGATATATAACTTCTGCAAGAATCTCTCCGTTGTCTGGCCGTATGTATATATAACGCCGCTGTCTCTGTCAATCGTTTGCGCATAATACGGACTGTTGCTTATTATTTGCGTCTCAGGATTAAAGCTGTCATTTTTAATTTCTATGTCATCAAGGCATACGTCATATTTTGCCCGCTTTTCAAATAATATACCCGCTATGTTTGTCGGATAGTCGGTTGTTTCAATCGACTTTATCATATCGCCGTCGATATAAAGCGTTGCTGTGCCGCTTGGTCTGTCAAGTATTATATCAACATTGCAAAACTTATTATCATTTATTGTCTTGTTTAAAATGTCCGAGCCGAAAAAGTTAACAATACCGTTCGGGTTAATATAAAAAATATTATCCACCGTTGTCTCGGCATTGCTTCCGAGTCCTGCATAGAAAGCCGCGCCGCGGGTGTGCTTGACGCTGAACGAAATCCGCGTCCGCTGTGTTGCGTCCGCCGACTGCATATATTTATATCGGGACACGAAGGATGGCTCAGCCAATCCTTCGGTCACCCCGTTTAAAATTATATAGTTATCGCTGTTTTCGCGTCCATACCCGCCGTATGCAACATTGCTTCCTACTGACTCGGCGTCCTTTCAATCATCGGCGGGAAGCGAGCCTCCCTCATACTTTGTAAGTGTCTTTGCCTGAATGGTCGGCTTAATCGAAGAAGCATCGTCCCACAGGAAAAGCTTTATGGTATCCGCCCCGGTTGTACTGATACTCGAAGCCGTTATAATATTGCTGCCCTCTGTTGCCTTAGCGGTTGTACAGCTGATAAGCATACCGTTTGCATCATAAACGCCAACCAAAAGAGTATTGTTGCCATTAACGGTTGATGCCTTAACCGTAAGATTTCTACCCTGTATGAATTCGTCATCGAGCACACCGTCTACAAAGTCGACTGTGGTAGCATCACCCCAGATTTCAAATGCCGGGCTGATAACCTGTACCTTAATATCGTCAAAATCAGCGGTTGCTTGATACTGCTTTTTTCCTTCTCCTTCTACTGTAACATCTTTAACATAATAAGTGTATGAATCAAGCTGAATAGAATCTATTGAGGTAATTCTATCATATGTCGTATCACTGCTGTCACCTTTATAATCAGCGTCATACAAGCCTTTAAAATATGTGCTTACCGTTTGGCTTGTTGCGCTGTCGATATACGAAGCCTCTGCCTTAATGGTCTGTTGATTTTCATAAGCAGCATCCTTTGTATTTATTGTGATTGTCACATCTGTCCATACATCCGTGCCCACCTTATGGCCGGCAACATATGGATCATAGTCATTTTTAGAAGTCATGGAATAACTGTGTTTTCCCACATTCATATTTAATACCCGTCCGTCTTTATAAGGCTCTCCGCTGGCCACCCAATAAGGGTAATCAACACTTGCTTTGGTGTAAGTTGCATCATCTGTTGTTTTTCCCTCTTTTGCGGTATAACGGCTCATTTTGCCGTTATCATCTGTTTTGCCATTATTTTTATTATTGTTAAGATTTACCATCAACCTTCCGTTCACGACAGAAGTATCTTTCACTTTAAAGCTTATCTTTACGATGTCGCCTTCTTTTACAGGTGTGGAACCGCTCTTATTGTTTATGTTCAGTTTAGCTCCGTTACCAAAGTTCATAGACGCAGCCCCATCTTTAATTGTAAGAGGAGTTGTACCCCAACTCTCATACACCTGTACCGTAGTATTTTCGTCAGCATTGGTCACAGGCACAGGATTCATTTTAGCATTAGCGCCAAACGCCGCATCAGCGGTGCATTTGTCAAATGTTTCGTTAATGATTGTTCCGTCAAGGTCAGATTTAACCGAAGTGAGTCTTCTCTCGGTTGTCTTAAGCTCTACCTTAATATCATCAAAGATATAATTTATTCCGGCAAGAGATTTCAATGAATCAATCTGAATGGAATCTATTGAAGTAATTTCATCATATGTTGTGTCACTGCTGTCACCTTTATAATCAGCGTCATACAAGCCTTTTATAAACGTTGACTTTTCAGTACCTTTATCGGTGTACGAAACTTCCGCTTTAAGAGTTTGCTGCTCTTCATAATCGGTGTCCGCCGTGTTTATTGTTATTGTCACATTATTCCACTCAGTCTTGCTCATCTTGCTCATTTGAGCATTCCAATCTTTGGCGGCACATAATCCATAGTGTCCGCCTTCACTCCAAGACGGGTTTAAGTGCAATATTCTTCCGTCAAAGCATTTATCATTATTATCAGCATTCGAGTCAGTAACGCGAGGATACTCATATCCTTTCGCCCACGAGGTTGTTGCTTCTTTCGGTGTGTAACGGCTCATTGTTCCGCTCGAATCGGTTAACGATGTTTTTTTGTGGTCGTTTAGATTAATAATCAGAGGTGCAAAGCTTGAGGCCGTGCTTTCATTGTTTTTTACCTTAAAGCTTACTTTTATTATGTCACCTTTCTTCACTTGCGTAGTTCCGCTCGAGTTTTTTATGTTCAGTTTAGCTCCGCTACCAAAGTCCATAGACGCAGTCCCATCTTTAATTGTAAGAGGAGTTGTACCCCAACTCTCATACACCTGTACTGTAGTGTTTTCGTCAGCATTGGTCACAGACACAGGATTCGTTTTAGCATCAGCACCAAACGCCGCATCAGCGGTGCATTTGTTAAATGTTTCGTTAATGATGGTTTTTGTTACCGGAACATCTTGGTATTCCTTTGTTTTTGCACTTGCGGGAACTACGTACATTCCTGCAAGCATTGAAGCAGCCAAAAAAATTGAACCGATTCTTCTTTTTAACATAATATTTACCTCCTTAAATTTAAATAAATTTATATATTTTTTACTTTTTCCATTTTCCGCACTACTTTTCTCGGCGACTCTCTCTGTCAAAGAACGCCGCCGAAAAATAAATTTTAATCCCACAAGATGCCATATACTATATTTGCCGCCTCTGCACGGGTAAGAGGTTTGTCGGCATCAAAGTTTATGTCATTAAACAGCTCACTCACATACTTCTGAGCCATCATATTTTCCACGCCACTCTTAGCATAATCTTTGATATTGGCGTTGTCTTTAAACTTGTTAAGCTCATTTCCGCTCTTTTCGCTATGACGTACATTTCCCTTTTCCATTGCACGCCAAATAATAGTGAGCGCATCCTGGCGTGATACGGGTTCGTTCGGGTTAAAGCAGCCGTTTTCGTCACCGCTGACCACACCGGATGCTTTAAGAGTTTTAATTGCGATATAGTTCACATCGCTCTCATCAACATCGGGGAACATCTCTTTCGTTGATGCCGAAAGCTTTGTAGCATTGACAACAGCCGATGCAAGGTCACCTCTTGTGATTGCGTTGCCGGGCTTGAACTCGGTCTCGGACACGCCCTTCATCGTTCCCCAAAGCACGTTGCGCGTGATTTTATCCTTTGCCCACTCATAGCCCGCGAAATCGGTGAATAGGTCTTTAACCTCTATCTGAGGATACTCGATATGAGTGTTTGCTTTTCTTTCCAAAACGGACGAATTTTTAACAACCTCATAATTTGTACAAGCATTGTCAACATTCATATCTATGACCGCCCAACCGTTTTTGTCGCGGTTGACAATAGCCGTTCCTTGTCTTCTGCCTGCTTGATCGAGTGTATAAACGGTGATGTCATCCGTAGTTTTAAGGGTTAGACTTCCTGTGATTTGCTCTACCCTCATCGGGAATTTACCGCCGCTCACAAGTGCCATTCCGTCACGAGAGCGAACCTCACCCGTACCACGCTGGTCACCGACCGTGCTTATAAGCAGGCTTCCCGACTTCCAAATCGGCTCATCATCAAGAGCTGTCAGATTAACCGTTGCAAACGGATTGCCTTCTACCTCTACTATCATATCATCGGTTTCAAATTTCTTGCCGTCAAGTCGACCTATAACAGCCTGTGACATCTCGGTATTAAGTTCAAAAGTTGCATTATTTAAATCCGTTCTGAACTCGCCCGTATCTGATACATATGGAATTCCGAGCTTTTGCGCCATATATCCCCGATATAAAACATCGTTGTCATTATAATCGGGGTCGTATTCTTTCGAGTCATACGCCAAACCCGTCTTGCCCGAAAGTCCTAAGTGAGCATTATGCGGAAGATCCGTGTTCTGAGCGTTAAAATAGTCATTTTGTGACATTCTGTGATAAAAACCGCTCTTTGCGGGTGACACATCCCCTCTGAGTTTCATAAGTGCCGCCGCGGGGCCCGAAGCCATTTTTATCGGATTGTTGCTGTATGTCCAATACGCTTCGATTACGGACGGATCACCCTTCCAGAAATTATTTTTAAGGTTCACACGCTCGCCCGTGCTGCTGAGTATCATTGTGGAAGGAAAATCTGCCATTGCGGCGGTGAAATTGAACGGTGTCCAGTTCTGATATGACGCAAACACGCTCATCAGTGTAAAACCCTCTGACATTGTCGGATTTAGGTCACATTCATCCCATTCCGTTATGGTATTCGGTATACCATAGATGTTATAATTAAAGAATCTGCCCATATACCCAAAGGTATTTGTTTCAAGCATAGATACCGGCTTGTTCCATCCAATCTGAGTATTTCCGTGAAGAGAGCTTTCACCATTCGGATGCGACCAATAGTCATGAGAGTCAACAAAATCTGACTCTTTACTTGTAAGAACATACAAGAGAGTCGTCAAATCCGCCCCCCACAGAGTAGTCGGTGTAACAAGGCCTTTATAGCCCACTTTATCCAACTCTTCATTTATTGTCTTTGAATAATTAATCATCGAGTCTGCGATAAAGTTAAGGCTATCCGAACTTCTCGGCTTTTGCGCACCCGACCGTTCGCCGCTGTACTGTAGCTCGACCGTACCGTTTTCAAGGTTTTCGCCATCCTTTAAAAGCTCGGTACCGTTAAAAGTCCACGCCTTTTTAAGTTCTTCTGTCGTACCGTACTTTTCGCGGAGCCATTTATTAAATCTGCCCCGTACCTCGTCCGAGATGCCTGAAACATCACTTCTTTTAACGCTTGTTCCTGTGTTCTCGTTCTTAAAATCTACCATACAAACCGTCGGGTCTTCGGCAATCGTCATACCCGTATACGGATTATATGTACTAAGAAGCTCCCATAAAAAATGTATGTCGCGCATAGTTCCGTCTTCATAACCGAGCCACATCGTGTTAGCGTCGGTCACATCATTGCGAATATTAATGTCCTCATTCCATGTATTGGTTACCTTTAAATCAAGCAGCAGATACATTCCCAGTTCCTTCATCTTTGCAATCATATAGCACAGGCTATCTACCTGCTTCGGCGCAAAGTGATCGTCACCGCTGCCTTTGGTATAAATGTTGTACTGACCGTTATTCGGCTGGTCATATTTATGAAGACGAATCAAATTAAATCCCCATGACGCAATTTCTTCCAGTCTGAGGTTGATTTCCTCCTTTGACCTGAACATTTCCGTTGCCGACGTGTCCGTTCCCCAGAAGTTTGCCTCTGTTCCGTCCTCAAACACAAACTTATCACCATCTGCTTTAAGGTAACCGTGCTTGCCCGATGGCGCACCCGCAGTAACGTATCGGGTAAGATCCATTGCCGTACCTCTGTTGCTGCCTGTCTGATACCCCTCATAGGTCATCCAGTCTGATGTATCAACGTTTCCTATATCCTTTTCAATCATTTTATACGGACCCGAATCTGTAAGTGTTGCCGCAACTATTATATCAAAAGCGCCGCTGCCCTCCGTCTCGCAGACAATTTTTTCGATTGTCTTTTCGGGATATGGATTTGTCATTACATACATATAGATTGACGCAGATGTTGTCGATTTATTTGGACCCGTCCACGCTGCCCAAGCAACATCTGAACTGCTTGCACCCCAGAAATTGAAATTTTCGATATTATTTCTGATAGGCTGTTCATATGTTGAGCCATCTTCATACACCAGCGTATACGTTGCGATATTTCTTTGAACATATGCCGATGCGTGCAGAAAATAGATACCCGCACCCTTTTTGCCTACGGGAATCTCAGCCTTGTTTATAATGTCCGTCTTGTTTTGACCGCGAAGGGTGATGACCGCTTTCCCGTTATTCTTTTGCGGGTCGATAATATTGAATTTAACGCCCGAAAAGTATTGCTCTCCGAATTTGTCAAAGTTTCGCATGTCGTTGGTCTCGCCCTGGTCTGTCCAGCCGCCGACGCTGTCGTCCGCTACATCATCAGCAAAGCTCATATTTGCAAGTTCCGAAATATCAAGAGGGGTAAACTCCTGAGGATAACTGTCATATACCGCCTCGTCAATCTCCTTGAATTCCGCAGAGACCGTTACCGGAACATATACATATACAGCG
>CAJKNM010000037.1 GCA_905201285.1 uncultured Eubacteriales bacterium
CCGGCCGCTGCGAAAGCGTTGACCGAACCGGTAACCATACATGCGCCGAAAACCAACATAAGCGTGAAGAATGCGAAAAGATTAACGCCGATTGTTGTTTTCATTTTCTTTCCGGTGAGTTTTAAACCAAAGTGTGCAACAAGCGGTGTTGCAACAGCCAATGTAACGATAACAAACATAATAATTGATTTAAGCATAATAAATACCTCCGTATTTTAAATAATATATTTTGATTTCATTTTAAATAATTTACTATTTATCGGCATTAAGGGGTTTAAATTCTCTGCCGTCGCCGTCATAGAAACGGCTGAACATCTCATAGAATCCGAGCCTGAGCACCTGAATACCTACAATCAAGCCTTCAAGACCGATTACCAGCAGATTACCGAATACGGTAACGGCAATCGACCCGCCGAGGTTTAACTGATACATAAACATAACCACAACCGACATCATACCTGCATGGTTTAAGGCAAACGCACCGACACGAAGAAATGACACGGTATTCGTAACAAAACTTAAAAGTATTTCAAAGGTCTCAAAGAATGCCTCAACGAAGAATCCGCCCTTTTCCTTCGGAATCCAATCCTTCTGCTTTGCGAGAAGCTTTCCGAGCGGCTCTTGAAGGAATATCAGAGCAAGCGATATTACGATAAAGAGCAGAGCAATCCCGAGGGGATGTGAGTTCCCGCTGACCGCACTGAGCGCACAGTAGATAACCAGTCCGTAGAATAACATTCCGGCAACACCGTTCTGTGAAAACAGAATTTTTTGCCAATTCTTTTGTTTAACGCCGTTTATGATATTAAATATCATACATACAAATATCAAACCAACGCCCAAGGCAACCGCGTACATCAGAGTGTTCATCATAGTCGTTCCGCTTTCAAACGGAGTAAACCAAAGTGGTTTTATAACGGCGTGCTCGCCCTCTAAGCCGAACACAGAGCCATACATAAAGCCGAAGAACATAGAGGATATACCAAGCGGAACGAGAAGCTTTGCGAGAAAGCCGCCTTTCTTCCGCCACATCATCAATGCGCCGACCAGGGCGAGAACAAAGCCATGTCCCACATCGCCGAACATCATTCCGAAAAGAACGGTGTATACAACAGCCAAAAACGGTGTCGGGTCAAGCTCGTTATAATTAGGAACGCCGTACATTTTGACAAATTCCTCAAACGGCTTGAAAATCCGGCTGTTTTTCAGCTTTGTCGGCGGCTTGATATGCGATACCGCCTCGGGGTCATCAGAGATGACAATGCACTCGCTGTCGTTCTTGACACGCTCGGTCAGTGTCTCGGCATCCTCTGCTGAAATCCAGCCCGTTATACAGAATGAGCTTCGGCTGTTTGTCGTGTATTTTTTAATGTTATAGAGGTCATACTCATACTTAATATCGGCGTATGCGTCAAGCAGGTCATCCTTCTGTGCGGCAATCGTCGTATCGATTTGTTTTTTAAGGCTCTCGATTTCAGCCTTAACCTCTTTGTTGTGAGTGTTAATCTTTTCAATGATTTCTGCGGGAGTACCCTCTTCATCACTGCTTATGCGAAAACGCTCAAAATACAATGTTGCAAACACACGGTCTACGTTTTCTTTGTTATTTTCATTTACAAAATACAGACCCCAGACGGATTCCTTGTCGCTCGTCATAGCAACATAGTAAGCCGGCAGGTCTTTTAAGTATGTATCAAGCTTTTGATAGCTGGAAAGCGGCATCTTTCCGAAACGGTACTTGATATAGCTCAGCTTGCTGAGCCCGTCAAGATGCACATCCGAGGAGATAACCGGTGAAAGCGTGTTAACTATCTGCTGTGACTGTTTAATATCCTGTTCAAGCTGTTCCATCCGTTCCTTCAGCGAATGTATTTTGGTATCGAATATGTTGATAAATTTTTCAAGCTCGTTTGGGTCAAATCCATCGTGCCGGCGCTTTACTCCGCTATAGTCGATGTTTGCATAGTCAAAAACCTCAGTGAAGCGTTTTAAAGTGTCTTCAGCAGGGTTTCCCTCGTTATTCGGAACAAACCCCGCCGTATTCTTCAGCGCAATCATAGGGTTTTCAAACTCAATAGGGCTGTCAAGCACATATTCGGAGATGATTCTCTCATATGAAGCTTTTGGCCCCACAATGTTAATAAATTTCATTTTTGAAATCATTTGTCTGCACCTCCCTTGCCGCAGCCAACGAGATAACCTTTGATTTTCTCTGACGGAAGTCCGTAGCGTATACCCTCGATAATCGAGATGATATTGTTTATCTCTGTTCGCCGCATATGTACATAATATATCGGTGATTGTACGGAATATTGATTGAGTCCATAGGCGTGAGCCATAAGATTGCACATATATTCCTTATATCGTTTTTCTATAAATCTGTCATCATCTGAGAAAGCCTTGCCGTATGGCGTTTCATCACGGATTATGCTTAGAGCGTCTTTATAAGATGAGCTCTTGACAATGTTCGTAACGGTGGCCTCTGATAATCTGTAATACTGTGGAATGATACTTGCATAAATTTCTTCATCGCTCATATCAAAGGTTCTCTTACACCTCAGCAGGAAAGCGAGATTCTCAAAATCAAACTCTGTTCCGTAGATTTTCAGAACCGACTTTGCCTCAGAGGCGGAAAGATATTTCTTCGCAGAGCGTATAACCATCCGAGTCCAATAGGTGTCAAGCGCCATTTCCATATAAAACGGAAGCTGTTTGTCGGGCTTTCCTATAAATACGTGAAGTGCGCCGTAGTACGGCGTATTTTTAAGCAAGCCGATAAAATCATCAATGCTTATATGCTCGGGTATGGTTTCACGTTTTTTACCTTTAAGCTCTGCAATTTTGTAGAGCTGTTCTATTGCGCCTTCGGTGTTTCCTATGTACAGAAGCCTCATACAGACCTTAAGTCTTGCTATGCTGTCCTCGATGACCATAAGCTCCATAAATTTTTTTGTACCGCTGTTCATATACGGCATCAGCCGCCGGGTATCCGAGTTCAAATCCTCTTTGAGCATTTCTTCAAGCTGACCGCGGTGAAGAGAAGAGACCGGTACACCGCGAAACACCTTAGAATAAGCGGTGTTTTCGGTTAGGTATCGGGCAACGTCCGGAACCGACTTCATATTCATAACAGCGTCATAGTCATTTTCGCTTAGCGCTTTGCCGAGCATGGCGTGAACCTTTGCACAAAGAGCCGAATTATTCATTACCTGACTAATCACGAAAAAAACCTCCTAAGTTATGCCTTGCAAAGATAACAAGCTGAAATATGCCGAAATTGTGCCTTTGCAGGCGGGTTCGTAGTATTATCTTTCTTTGATTTAAGCCGAATGCTTTAAAACCGCGCTGACTATGGCCGAAACCCATTTGTCTTTTCCTTCATTGCATATCTTTTCAAGTTCTTCAAACTTTTCGGCGTATTTGCGCTCGGTTTTAACCATTTCCTCGTCACGGATTGCGTTATATTCGCGGCGGAGTTTTTCGCTTTCGCGGTCGAGCGTTTGTTTCATCTCAGCTTCTTTTTCCTTGATTTCCTTATCAAGAATCTCCTGCTGATGCTCTTTCAGCTCATCTGCGGATTTCACAATGCCCTGTGCCTTCTGTTCAATATCCATAATGGCCTGCATAATATCCATATTATCAATCTCCTCCCTTGCATAATGTATAGGTTAAATTTATTATTTAGTTCCTCAAGCTATGAATCGGAGCGGGAATTCTTCCGCCGCGATTGATAAATTCTTCGCTGGAATAATTGTGAACCGGCATAACCGGCGCGGCGCCGAGCAAGCCGCCGAACTCAACCGTGTCGCCGACTTTCTTCCCTACGGCGGGAATTATACGGACGGCGGTTGTTTTTTGGTTAATCATTCCTATCGCCATCTCATCGGCAATAATTGCCGAAACAGTAGAGGCGGGAGTGTCCCCCGGAACCGCTATCATATCAAGGCCGACCGAGCATACACAGGTCATCGCTTCAAGCTTATCAAGCGCAAGGGCGCCGCACTCTGCCGCGGCAATCATTCCCGCGTCCTCGCTGACCGGAATGAAAGCGCCCGAAAGTCCGCCGACATAGCCCGAAGCCATGACGCCGCCCTTTTTAACGGCATCGTTTAAAAGGGCAAGAGCCGCGGTCGTGCCGTGAGTTCCGCACTTTTCAAGGCCCATTTCTTCAAGTATATAAGCAACGCTGTCGCCTATCTCGGGCGTCGGCGCAAGCGAAAGGTCAACGATTCCGAACGGAACATTGAGCATCTTTGACGCTTCCTGTGCGACGAGCTGACCCATACGGGTAATCTTAAAGGCGGTGCGTTTGATTGTCTCTGCAACAACGCCGAAGTCACAGCCGCGGACGTTTTCGAGTGCGCTCTTGACAACACCCGGCCCGCTGATGCCGACGTTTATTACACAGTCGCCCTCGCCGACACCGTGAAAGGCACCCGCCATAAACGGGTTATCCTCGACGGGGTTTGAAAAGACAACGAATTTTGCACAGCCCATAGAATCGTTCTCGGCTGAAAGTGCCGCCGTTTCGGTGATGACCTCACCCATACGCTTAACAGCGCCCATATTTATGCCTGCCTTTGTGCTTGCAACGGCAACGGAAGAGCAGACATAGTTTGTCTGGCATAATGCTTCGGGAATGGAATTTATAAGATATTCGTCACTCTTGGTAAAGCCCTTATATACAAGAGCGGAATATCCGCCGATGAAATTTACTCCGGTTTCCTTTGCGGCTCTGTCGAGAGTCTTGGCAAACGGAAGATAATTGTCTGTCTTGCTTGCCGCCGCAACAAGTGAAATCGGTGTAACGGAAATACGTTTGTTGATAATGGGAATTCCGTATCTTTGACTGATTTCTTCGCCGACCCTGACAAGGTTTTTTGCATAAGATGTAATCTTGTCATAAATCTTTTCACAGGCGCGGCTTAAATCCTCGTCTGCGCAGTCTAAAAGAGAAATTCCGAGTGTGATAGTACGGATGTCGAGATGTTCGTCTCTTATCATTTTGATGGTTTCGACTATCTCGTTAGTGCTGATATTAATCATTTCATTACCTCCTGCAATATCGGATTAGATTCTGTGCATCGAATTAAAAATATCTGCGTGCTGTATTCTGATTTCAACGCCGATTTCGCTGCCGAGGGTTTCTAAGTTCCTCGAGAGCTCGTCAAAGCCGATTGTGCAGTTCTTGGTATCAACCATCATAATCATAGTGAAAATATCCTGAAGGATTGTCTGGGTAATATCCAGTATATTGATGTTGTTTTCTGCGAGCATAGTGCTTGTTTTAGCGATTATACCCGTTTTATCCTGTCCCATTACGGTAACGACTGCGCGCATAAGCATACTCCTTTTTTGTAATTTATGGAAAATAAATCCTGTTTAATTAAGGGCGCAAAAATCCCTTGAATTGTATGTATTATACTTCTATTGTTATATTTTTGTCAAGAATAATTTTGACTAAAAATCAAAGATTAGCCTCTTTTATAATCATATATAATTAAAAAACCGATGAAATGCGACGCTTCTCTCGAAGATAAAATCAAAATAACTGTATTTTGTATAGAAAATTTGTGAAATAAACTATAATATGTAGAAAATCCGACAAAAATATTCATATAAATAAACAAAATTCCATTAAGCTGTGGACAAGTCGATTAGGTTGTGTTATTATATAATATGAAGATAAAAAAGCAGTTAAGAAACGGTTAAAAACAGTTTATAATGCTTTTAAAACTCTTTATTATATGTTGATATGTTTTTTAAGGGTTAATTATTCTGAAAGAGAGGCGGACTTTAATTCTATGAAGCATTTACTTGGAATAAAGCAATTATCCGCGGAGGATATATTTGCTATACTGGACAGAGCTGAAGTTATGAAAAAAGAGGTTTTGCAGGCGGGTAAGAAGGATAGCTGTCTATCCGGAAAATGTATTATTACACTTTTCTATGAAAACAGCACCAGAACCCGCCTTTCTTTTGAGCTTGCATCAAAATATCTCGGTGCAACCGCGGCGAACATTACCGCTTCGGGAAGCAGTGTGGTCAAGGGCGAAACCCTTGCCGACACGGGAAAGACGATTGATGAGATGGGGGCGGATGTGGTTGTTATAAGACACAGTGCGTCGGGCGCACCGCATATGCTCTCCAACTATACCAGGGCATCGGTAGTCAACGCGGGTGACGGAATGAATGAGCATCCGACACAGGCTCTCCTTGACTTTATGACGATGCGTGAGAAGTTCGGAAGCTTCGACGGTCTTAAGATTTCGATTGTGGGTGACGTTAAACACAGCAGGGTTGCGAGAAGCAATATTTACGGACTTAAGAAATTGGGAGCGGATGTTACAGTATGTGCACCGCATACGCTTATGCCCGCCGAAATAGAAAGACTCGGTGTGGCTGTCACTCAGGATGCAGACTCGGCGGTAAACAATGCCGATGTCATTATGTGCCTTCGTATACAGCTTGAGCGTCAGAAGAGCGGCCTTTTCCCGTCCGTGCGTGAATATCATAAGCTTTTCGGTATAAACAGCAGGCGTGTAGCCCTTGCGAAACCAAATGCAATAATTATGCATCCGGGTCCGGTCAACCGTGGGGTTGAGCTTTCGGCAGATGTTGCAGACGGCCCTCAATCGGTAATAGGCGGACAGGTTACAAACGGCGTGTGTGTGAGAATGGCTGTGCTTGATATGCTCACACATTAGTTTAGAGAGGAGTGGGATGTTATGAAACAGATAATAAAAAACGGCTTTGTGGTGAACCCGGCGAAGAACTTTGCCGAAAAGGCCGATATACTTATAAATTACGGAGTTATAGAGCGTGTAGCGGAAAATATTGACGACTATGACGCAAAGGTGATAGACGCAAGCGGGCTTATTGTTGCGCCGGGTCTGGTTGACCTGCACGTTCACTTTCGTGAACCGGGTTATGAGCATAAAGAGGATATAACGTCGGGCAGCCGTGCTGCCGTCAAGGGCGGCGTAACCACTGTTTTGTGTATGCCCAATACCAATCCGCCGATAGATAATGCGGCTTTGGTCGAGTATGTTATAAATAAAGGAAAGAAAACCGGCCTTGTAAACGTTCTGACAACCGCCTGTATAACAAAGGGTCAGGAGGGTGCAGAGCTTACCGAGATGGCAGAACTTAAAGAGGCCGGGGCGTCGGCATTTTCGGATGACGGAAAGCCTGTTTCGTCATCGATGATTATGAGACGTGCGCTTGAATATTCAAAAATGCTTGATATGCCGATTATGTCACACAGCGAGGACTTGGCGCTGGTTGATAACGGAAGTATGAACGATGGTTATACGGCGACGTGTCTCGGTCTCCGCGGAATTCCGAAGTCGGCTGAGAGTGCGGCGGTGAGCCGTGATATTCTTCTCGCTGAGGAACTTGACGCAAGGCTTCACGTCTGTCATGTCAGCACAAAGAATTCCATTGAGGCGGTTCGTGCGGCAAAGGCTCGCGGAGCGCGGATTACTGCTGAGACCGCACCGCATTACTTTACCCTTACGGATAAGGCGTGCGATGGGTTTAACACAAACGCAAAGATGAATCCTCCGCTTCGTGACGATGAGGATGTTGAGGCGGTTATCCGGGGACTTTGTGACGGCACAATCGATTCGATAGCGACCGATCATGCGCCGCATCACGTGGACGATAAGCGTGTGGAATTTGAAAAGGCGGCAAACGGTATTGTCGGCCTTGAAACCTCGCTTGCTCTCGGATACACGTATCTTGTCAAGACGGGAAGAATGTCGCTCCTGCAGCTTATTGATTGTATGAGCACAAAGCCGGCGGCGATAATCGGCTCTGACCGTGGAACATTAAATGTCGGCGCGCCTGCAGATATTGTGATTTTTGATACGAACGAGGAATTCACCGTTAAAATAAGCGAGTTTGAAACAAAGGGCAAGAATTCGCCGTATGACGGATGGAAGCTTTTCGGAAAGGTTCGCCAAACAATAAACGGCGGAAGAACGGTATACCGGGGATAATTGACAATCAGCAGGATAACTGACAATCGGAAGGAGACACTTTTATGATTGATACATTAATCGAAAAAATAAAACAGAAAAACAATCCGACGGTGGCGGGACTTGACCCGAAGCTTGACTATCTGCCGGAGGATATGATAAATTCAGCATTTGAAAAGTACGGCGAGACCTTTGAGGGTGCGGCGGCGGCAATCTTTGAGTTTAACAAGACACTTATAGACAGCCTTTATGATATTGTTCCGGCGGTTAAACCGCAGGCGGCGTATTATGAGATGTATGGCATAGAGGGAATAAAATGCCTTAAAAAGACGATTGATTATGCAAGAAAAAAAGATATGTATGTGATTCTTGACGCGAAAAGAGGCGACATCGGTGCGACCTCAGAGGCATATGCAACAGCGTACCTCGGGAAAACAAAGCTTGGCGAAAATGAGACAGAAGCATTTGGCGCGGACTGTATGACGGTTAATCCGTACCTCGGAACGGACGGGGTTTTTCCGTTTGTGAAACAATGCGGACAAAACAAAAAGGGAATATTCGTTCTTGTCAAGACATCAAACAAGTCGTCGGGCGAGATTCAGGACTTAAAGGCGGGTGGAAGATATATATATGAGCATATTGCAGAGCTTGTCATGAAATGGGGAAGCGATGTTGTCGGAACGCACGGCTACAGCAGTGTGGGCGCGGTTGTCGGCGCAACGTATCCCGAACAGGCGGAACAGCTAAGACGGCTTATGCCGCGCACGTACTTCCTTGTTCCCGGTTACGGTGCACAGGGCGGCGGCGCAGAGGATGTCAAGCCGTGCTTTAACGAGGACGGACTCGGTGCGATAGTGAACGCCTCACGTTCGATTATGTGTGCATATAAAAAGAACGGCGGAACGGTCGGCGAGGCCGCAAGAGCGGAAGCCATAAGAATGAGAGACGATATACTCAGCGTTTTGGAATAGGAGAGATTACCTTGAACTGTGTTATAACAGAGAAGAACAGGTTAAAAGAAAATATCTTTGATTTTACCGTCAGATGCCCCGAAATGGCGGCAAAAACCAAACCCGGTCAGTTCCTTCACATTCTTTGCGGCGGCAGTGCATATCTGCGCAGGCCTATAAGTGTGTGTGAGGTCAAAAACGGCGAAGAAATACGGTTTATCTTTCAGGTGAGGGGAAAAGGGACGGAGGAACTTTCAAAAAGTGAGATCGGCGAGAGCTTAGACATTCTCGGCCCGCTGGGAAACGGTTTCAGACTTGATAATTCGGGCGGTATTGCCGCTTTGGTCGGCGGCGGAATAGGAATCTTCCCTCTTCTTGAGTTGGCAAAGCAGCTCGGTAAGAGGACGGTTGTTATGCTCGGATTCAGGTCGGCTGATGACGTTCTGCTTATTGATGAATTTAAAAAATATTCGGACAGGGTTCTCGTTGCGACCGATGACGGAAGCTTAGGCCACAGCGGACTTGTGACCGACCTGCTTAAAACAGAAGCGGCGGAAAATAGAATCGATACGGTATACACTTGCGGCCCGACCCCGATGATGAAGGCTGTGTCGGCTGTCGCCGCGGCGGCGGATATTCCGGCACAGGTATCGCTTGAAGAGAGAATGGGCTGTGGAATCGGGGCGTGCGTCACGTGTGCCTGCACAGTCGGCGGAAAGAGAAAACGCGTTTGTAAGGACGGCCCTGTATTCAATGCTTCGGAGGTGGAATGGAATGGCTGATTTAAAGGTAGATATAGCCGGTGTTGAATGGAAGAATCCTGTCACAACCGGGTCGGGAACCTTCGGCTTCGGCGAGGAATATTCCGAGTATTTCGATTTATCAGAGCTCGGCGCGGTATGTCTTAAAGCTTTGTCGGCCGTTCCGAGAGTAGGAAATCCGTCGCCGAGGATAGCTGAGACCCCAATGGGAATCTTAAATAGTGTCGGGCTTCAAAACCCCGGCGCTCAGTATTTTATCGACAACTACCTTCCGAGGCTTAAAACCTATGACACACGCCTGATAGCCAATCTTTGCGGAAGTTCGATTGATGATTACGTTGAAGTGGCGGAGATACTCGGCGATAAGGTCGATATGTTTGAACTGAATATTTCGTGTCCTAATGTAAGGGTAGGCGGAATGGCGTTCGGGACTGACCCAAAGATGACCGAAGAGATTACACGTCGGGTTAAGGCGGTTTCAAAGTGTCCGCTTATCGTTAAGCTTTCACCGAATGTGACGGATATTTGTGAGATTGCCCGTGCGGCGGAGTCGGGCGGGGCGGATGCGCTTTCGCTTATAAACACCCTTCTTGGTATGAGAATTGACATAAATACACGAAGGCCGATACTTAAGAATAATATGGGCGGACTTTCGGGACCTGCGGTTAAGCCTGTTGCGATTCGTATGGTAAGCCAGGTATACCGCGCTGTTTCACTTCCGATTATAGGAATGGGCGGAATTTCAACAGGCGAGGATGCGATAGAATTTATGCTTGCGGGGGCATCGGCTGTTGCTGTCGGAACCGCGGGGTTTGTTGACCCGCTTGCTTGGGTCAGGGTCAGAGACGGAATTGACGAATACTTGAACAAAAATAAAATAGCAAGTGTCCGCGATATAGTAGGTAAGGCGGAGCTTTATTAAATTTTTATAATAACGAAAAGGGGTATGTGTTATGACAAACCGGGAAATTATTGATATGCTGAAAGAGGCAGAGGTTCTGCTTGAGGGTCATTTTTTGCTCACTTCGGGCAGACACAGCGACAGATATATGCAGTGCGCAAAGATTTTTCAGAATGCAAAGTACAGCGTTCCGCTTTGTGCAGAATTAGTAGAGAAGTATAAGAATGATGACATTGATGTGGTTATAGGCCCGGCAATCGGCGCAATTCAGATGTCATATGAGGTTGGAAAACAGCTTGGCGTTAAGAATATCTTTGCTGAACGCGAAAACGGAAAGATGACGCTCCGCCGAGGATTTACCATTGACAAGGGTCAGAGAGTTCTGATAGTTGAGGATGTCGTTACCACCGGCGGAAGCGTCCGCGAGGTGATGGAGCTGGTTAAGGAATGCGGCGGTGTAATAGCGGGCATAGGTTCAATCGTTGACCGAACAGGCGGAAAGATTGACTTCGGAGTTCCGTACAAGAGTGCATTTTCTATGGATATAACATCTTATGAGCCGGATGAATGCCCAATCTGTAAGACAGGTGCACCTCTTGTTAAACCGGGCAGCAGAGGAATAAAATAATGGCTGCTGATAAAAACGAAGATAATAAAAGCCCGGAAGAAAAGAAGAAAAATAAAGAAAAGAGACAAAAGACGCGGGATGAGCTTCACGATAAGCATCGCCAGGGAATGTTAGACAGGGTCAGACGGTTCGGCTTTGAAAGCTTAAGAATTCATGAACAGCTTGAGGTCATACTTTATAATCCGATTCCGCGTATTAATACCAATGGTATTGCACGTGAGCTGATTGACAGATTCGGATCGCTGTACAATGTTCTGACGGCAGATCCGGAGCTTCTTCAGGAGGTTGACGGAATCGGACCGAGAGCCGCGAAATATCTGAATTCTCTTTTTGATATAGCGGGGGCTGTTCAGCGGGCGGAAATTGAAAATGAATCTAAAAATTTAGGCAGCGCAGAAGAAGCGGGCAAGTATGCGGCCAGCCTGTTTTACGGAAAGGTGTCGGAATATTTGTATATAGTAAGCCTGAATTCGTTTAAAAGGGTTATTTCAGTTGACAGAATTTCATCCGAAAACGCGAAACAGGTCACAACAACCGTGGCGTATATAGCAAAGATGGGCTTGTTAAGACACGCAAGTTATATTATGCTTGCGCATAATCACCCGGGCGGAACCTTTGAACCTTCCGTTTCTGATATGCAGATGCAGAGGGCGGTATATGAAGGGCTGAACACCCTTTCGATAAAGCTTGAGTATAACTTTATTGTTGCCCGCGGGCAGGCGAGGTGTATCTTTGACAGGAATAATATGATTGGAATATAATGACTTGTATATTTTTCGGGTTATGTGCAATCATAAAGATATGATTACAAGATTTATTATATATGGACTTCTCGGCTGGAATGTAGAGATTATCTGGACAGGATTTTGCTCGGTTCTTCGCGGAGATATGAATTTAATGGGACATACCTCTATATGGATGTTTTTTATATACGGTTCAGCGGTTTTTGTGTTTGAACCGGTACACCGTGCAATCAGTGAATATAATCGGTTTGTACGCGGCTGCGTTTGGTCGGTGCTGATATTCGCCATCGAATTTATCAGCGGAATGATACTTCGGCTTTTAGGAATAGAGGCGTGGTATTACAGCGGCGATTATGCAGTATATGGTGTGATCAGGCTTGACTATCTTCCGCTGTGGTTTGCAGTAGGACTGATTTTTGAAAGGATTCACACACTGCTTCTTAAATATCATATAGGGGTAAAATGAAAACCGTCTCGTCAGTTGTCTGACGGGGCGGTTTTCAGCTCAGAACCGTAAATAAGGCCGGGTACCTCACCCGATATAACCGTTTCGGCTATGGGAATATCAGCCGAAACAGTTTTTTCTCTTACCTCAAAGGCACTGCGAAGCACGGCGTTAACGGTGACCCTTATCATCAGCCGATGCCGGGTCTGATTTATTCCGGCGGAACAAAAATCATCCGAAAATTCGACTGTTGCGTCTGACGTGCATATAAGTGAAACCGGGAGGGTCATGCCGCTTGCTGGCATAAGCCTTCCCGATACAAGCGATCCTATGGGAATATGACAGGTCTGTTTTTGATGACCGGACAGATATTCTGATATTCTGATTGAAATTTCGGATTTTAAACTGTTTATCGCGGAAAAATCGGTCGAGAGCGAGCGTATATGCCCATCATTGCCCTTGTTTTGAATTATTATTGAACCGTATGATAAATTTTGTTCTTTGATAACCTGAGAAGTAATTTTGTTTGCTTCGGCGAGAACCTCGTTGTTGAGCTGTGTCTGGCCCAGTTCAAGCGCAAGTGTGCCGAGACGGTTTTCAACAGTAACGGATAACGCCGATAAAATTAAAATTACCGCAAGAATCCGCAGGGCGGCACGAGAGGTACGGCGCGGCTTATTATACAGACCGAGCCTATACTTTATTCGCCTTAAAAGATAAAACTTTTGCATATCTTCCTCCGATTTTCCGTCATATTAACAAGGTATGAAAAAGCCCCGTGTTTGTGATGAAATATTTAAAATTCTTTGGTTGACAAAGCGAACGATTCGGGGTATAATCATTTAATAAGAAAAAAATACAGAATAATGTCATATAAAAATGTTATTCTCGTGCCGGGACTGCGGCAGATAGGAGATAAATAATGAGTGATTGTACACATAATTGTTCAAGCTGCGGCGAGAACTGTTCAAGCCGCAAGCAAGAGAGCTTGCTTGAGCCTGCTAACAGCAAAAGCAAAATAAATAAGGTTATAGGCGTTGTCAGCGGTAAGGGCGGCGTGGGAAAGTCGCTTGTCACCGCTCTTATGGCGGCGGGGATTCAAAAAACAGGCGCACGTACCGCGATTCTTGATGCGGACATAACCGGCCCTTCAATACCCAAGGTTTTTGGAATAAAAGACAGGGCACAAGGAAGCGACGACGGCATAATTCCGCCGTCGAGCAAGAACGGAACCGAGATTATGTCGGTGAACCTTCTTCTTGAGGATGAAACCACCCCGGTTGTATGGCGCGGGCCTGTTATTGCCGGAACGGTTAAACAGTTCTGGTCGGAGGTTGTCTGGGGTGATGTTGACTATATGTTTGTCGATATGCCGCCGGGAACGGGCGATGTTCCGCTTACCGTGTTCCAGTCGCTTCCGGTGGACGGAATAATCGTGGTAACTTCTCCGCAGGAGCTTGTCTCGATGATTGTGGGCAAGGCGGTAAAAATGGCACAGATGATGAATATTCCGATTCTCGGCGTTGTTGAGAATATGAGTTATCTTGAATGTCCCGACTGCGGAAAGAGAATCGCTGTATTTGGTGAGAGTAAGCTCGATGCGGTTGCTGACGAATACGGAATTAAGGTTTTGGGCAGAATTCCGATAGACCCGAAAATTGCGGTGCAGTGTGATGCGGGCTGTGTTGAAGATATTGATGCCGTTTGGCTGGGTGATGCCATAGCCGCGGTTAAGGGCAAGTAAAATTCCGCTTTTGCCGGGGTTTCGACAAAATGAGGAATGAAAATCTTTAAGGAGGATAATCTTTATGTACAAGGATGTAACGGTTGATACGTTTGAAAATGAGGTTTTAAACAGCGACATTCCGGTTGTTGTTGACTTTTGGGCAAGCTGGTGCGGCCCGTGCAGAATGTTCGCCCCGATAATAGAAAAATTTGCTGAGGAATATTCAGGTACGGTCAAGGTATGTAAGGTGAATGTGGATGAAGAATCCGCACTCGCTCAAAAATATTCTGTTATGTCGATTCCGACTGTGATTGTCTTTAAAAACGGAAGCGAAGCCGGAAGAAGCGTAGGAGTGGTTGACAAGGCTGAGCTTCGCGGGATAGTAGGTGTTTGATATGTGTAATACGAATTCAAATAAAATTTATGATACTGTTATAATAGGCTCGGGTGCGGCGGGAATGT
>CAJKNM010000038.1 GCA_905201285.1 uncultured Eubacteriales bacterium
CGGTGGTTCTTCCGATTGCAACGCCCGAGCCGTTGAGCGTGTGAACAAGCTGAGCCTTATCCTTAGGTGAATTCTTATACTTGATATTCGCACGGCGAGCCTGGAAGTCTTCAAAGTTACTGCACGAAGAAATCTCGACATAACGGCCATAGCTCGGCATCCACACTTCAATGTCATACTTCATTGCGGCGGTGAAGCCTAAATCGCCGATACAGATTTTAACAACGTGATACGGAAGTTTAAGGAGCTGAAGTACCGATTCTGCGTCGTTTACAAGCTTTTCAAGCTCAGCATATGAATCCTCGGGCTTTGTGAATTTAACAAGCTCGACCTTATTAAACTGATGCTGGCGGATAAGACCTCTCGTATCTCTGCCTGCCGAACCTGCCTCCGCACGGAAGCACGCGGTATAAGCGCAATATTTAAGCGGAAGTGAATTTCCGTCCAAAATCTGGTCACGGTGCATATTTGTAACAGGTACCTCGGCAGTCGGAACAAGGAAGTAATCAGTGCCTGCAACCTTAAATGCGTCCTCTTCAAATTTAGGAAGCTGACCCGTTCCTATCATACTGTTTCTGTGAACCATAAACGGCGGGAATATTTCTTTATATCCGTTTCTCTTTGTATGCGTGTCAAGATAGAAGTTTGTTATTGCTCTCTCAAGACGTGCGCCCGCGCCTTTGTACACGGTGAAACGTGCGCCTGTGATTTTAGCCGCCGTCTCGGGGTCTAAAATTCCGAGTTCCGAACCCAAATCCCAATGTGCCTTAGGCTCAAAATCAAACTTTGTCGGCTCCATAAACTTTCTTACCTCTACATTATCAGCGTCGGTATCACCGTCCGGAACTGTCGGATTCGGAATATTCGGGATAGAATACATCATAACCGATATTTTCTCATCCAATTCACGGATTTTATCATCGTGTTCTTTGATAGAAGCCGAAAGCTCCTTCATTTCTTCAAATACCGCCGTGGTGTCCTCTCCGGCCTTTTTCATTGCCGGAATTTTCTTTGAAACGGTATTCTGCTCTGACTTTTTCTGTTCAACCTCAAATGTGAGCTGACGTCTCTCTTTATCAAGCGCAATAAGCGCGTCAATGTCCACATTTTCTTTTCTGCGTGCAAGCGCCGCCTTAACCTTTTCGGGTTCTGTTCTTATTAGTTTAATATCAATCATTTTTATATTTCCTTTCTTATTTTAATCTCTTTTAAAAATTATTTCGCTTGTGTTTCGGCCGCAGGAGCCTCAACCAAGGTCTTGACCGAAGTATACAAATCCTTCAAATCATCCGAAACCGAGCCTTCCTCAATGCTTTCAAACTTCTGCCTTGCCTCATCTGTATTTCCCGCCCGGTACAGCTTACAAACATCCGAAAGCTTAATACATAAATCATTCGAAGCCGAAAGCTTGTCCTTTTCATCTTGAACCTTATCAAGCTTATTTTTTAATTCATAGCTTTCATTTTTAAGCCGAACAACCTCCTCCTGAATGGTGGTGTTAGCCTGTGTCGTCTCCTCTATCTGATTCTGAAAGCTCTCTTCTCTGTTATCCGCCATCGCGGCAATTATGATTACTATAATCGCCGTCAAAAGCATAATCACAGCATACGTTGCAAGCTTACCCGATTTTTTATTTTTTTCTTCCAAATAATATCGCCTCTCTATATTAAAATTTCAAAACCACTCTTACAAGCTCAAAAATAGGCCTAAAATCGTTTCTCAGATATTTTGGTATAATATCATACCCTTACCCTAAAATTTTGAACACAACTTAAAATATTAGTGTCGATTTTTGTCGAATTAAATTTTTAACGCTTTAATTCAAATAAAATTCGTTCCAGGTCATCCTTACTGTAATACTCGATTTCTATTTTACCTTTTTTTGAACCCTCGCTTATTTTCACCTTTGTTCCAAATCTTGACGAGAGTGCTCCCTCTAAATCCTTATAATATTTTTGAGTCATAGGATTTACCGCCTTGACAGTTTTCTTCTGTGCCGGAGTTTTCTGGGCGAGCGCCTCTGCCTGTCGAACCGTCAAATCCTCTTTAATTATTTTTTCTGCATATTCAATCTGGCGGTCTTTATCAAGAGTAAGAAGAGCCCTTGCGTGACCTTGTGTCAATTTGTTGTCACGAAGCATAGCTTTAACCTCATCACAAAGGTTGTTCAATCTGAGGGAGTTAGCCACTGCACTCCGGCTCTTTCCCACCTTTTTAGCAATCTCGTCCTGTGTGAGCGAAAATGTCTCTAAAAGATAGCGATAACCCTCGGCTTCTTCAACAGGATTTAGGTCATCACGCTGAAGATTCTCAACTAACGCAATCTCAGATACTTCCTTAGCATCAAAATTCCTTATGATACACGGAATATCGTGAAGTCCGGCGAGCTTAGATGCACGCCAGCGGCGTTCACCGGCAACAATCTTATATGTTCCGTTTTTAGTCGGGGTAACAAGAATTGGTGAAACAACGCCATGCTCGCCGATAGAATCCGCAAGAGCCTCAAGCTTTTCGGGGTCAAAATCCTTTCGCGGCTGATTCTTGTTAGGCTCAATATCCGCAAGAGAAATCAACTTGATTACATCACCTTTTTCAACATCCTCGTTAATCTCGCCGAGAATGTCATCGGTTGATTCAAACAGCGAGCCGAGGCCCTTTCCCAAAGGAGCCTTTTTATGTCCTGCCATAGAATCACTTTCCTTTCTATAATATTTCATATTAAATTAACTTAAATTAAGCCTTATTTTTATTTATAACTTCAGCGGCAAGCTTCTTATAGCACTTCGCACCCTTGGAGTTTTTATCAAATGCTATAATAGGTTGACCGTAACTCGGTGCTTCCGAAAGCCGCACATTCCGCGGAATAACCGTTTTATAGACCGCCGCGCCGAAATACTTGCGAACCTCGCTTTCCACCTGACCCGACAGCTTTGTTCTTCCGTCATACATCGTCAAAAGAATTCCTTCGATTTTAAGGCTTGTCCCGAAAGTTTGCTTAACATTTTTTATCGTTCTTGTAAGCTGACTGAGCCCTTCAAGAGCATAATACTCGCATTGAATCGGAATAAGCACGCTATCCGCCGCGCAGAGCGAATTAAGCGTTATTAACCCGAGTGACGGAGGACAGTCAATGATAATAAAATCAAACCTCTCGCGTACCTGTTCAATCTTTTCTTTAAGCCTGAATTCTCTGTGTTTTAAGCTGACCATCTCGATTTCTGCCCCTGCAAGAGCCATTGCACCCGGGCAAACCGACAGATTTGAATATTCAGTTTCGATTATCGCGTCGCTCAGCGGCGTATCGCTGACAAGACAGTCATACGTCGAAAAATCATCATCTTTTATACTTATACCGAGTCCGCTTGTTGTATTCCCCTGAGGGTCAGCATCAATAACAAGAACTTTTTTCTTTTTCTGTCCCAAACAGGCGCTCAGATTGACCGCAGTTGTCGTTTTTCCTACGCCGCCTTTTTGGTTTGCTATCGCAATTACCTTACCCATACTACACCTCGATTCACTCTTTTTATGTCATCTTATATATAATATCACAACAAAAGAAAAAATACAAGGCTAAATGCCCTGTATTTTCAAAAAAATTACTCTGTTTCACGTGAAACAGAGTAATTTTAATACTCCTGTAACATTAATGTTTCATATGAAACATTAAACGCCTTTCATTGTGAGACTGATTCTCTTTTTCTCAGGGTCAACCTCTAAAACCTTAACTTTAACAATATCACCGATTGAAACAACGTCCATAGGATGCTTCACATAGTTGTCCGAAAGCTGAGAAATGTGAACAAGTCCGTCCTGGTGAACACCAATATCAACAAACGCGCCAAAATCAATTACATTTCGTACCGTTCCCGTCAAAACCATACCTTCTTTTAAATCTTCGATTCCCATTACATCTGTACGGAGAACAGGCTGTTCAATTTCATCTCTCGGATCACGGCCGGGTTTAACGAGCTCTTTAACAATATCATTTAATGTAGGAAGTCCTATGCCGGCATCTTCCGCAAGCCTTTTTGACCCATAAGCCTTCACCTTTTCAGGAAGCTCTCCAAGTTTATTTAAGTTTATATCTGCCGCCTTAAATCCGCATTTTTCAAGAATTGTCTTTGCAGCAGAATAGCTCTCGGGATGAACGGAGGTGTTATCAAGCGGATTCTTTGCATTCTTTATGCGCAAGAATCCGGCACACTGTTCAAAAGCCTTTGGTCCGAGCTTCGGAACCTTTTTGAGCTGTGCCCTCGATGTGAAAGCACCCTCTTGTTCACGATATGCAACTATATTCTTAGCAACAGCAGAGGAAACACCCGAAATATGCGACAGCAGAGGAGCAGAAGCGGTGTTAAGGTCAGCCCCTACGCTGTTTACAACATCCTCGACTACTCCGCCCAAAATTTCATCAAGTCTCTTTTGGTTCATATCGTGCTGATATTGGCCGACACCGATGGCCTTAGGCTCTATTTTAACAAGCTCGGCGAGAGGGTCCTGAACTCTGCGTGCGATGGATATTGCCGAACGTTTTGTAACATCAAAATCAGGAAATTCTTCAGCGCCGAGCTTTGACGCGGAATAAACCGATGCCCCGGCTTCGTTTGTGATTATATATTTCGTCTTACAATTAGGAATGGAATGCAGAACCTCCGCCGCAAACATTTCCGTTTCTTTTGATGCCGTTCCGTTTCCTATCGATATTAAATCGACATTGTACTTTGAAATAAGTCCTTTTATATAATCAGCGGCGGCTTTCTTTTGAGCCTGAGAGTGTGTGACGAAAATCACACCTGTGTCAAGAACCTTTCCCGTTCCGTCGACAACGCCGACCTTACAGCCGGTTCGATAGCCGGGGTCAAGTCCTATAACAACCTTGTTCTGAATCGGCGGCTGCATCAGAAGATTTTTAAGATTAACCTTAAATACGCTCATTGCCTGTTCCTGCGCTGCTTCTGTCAATTCATTTCTTATTTCACGTTCTATAGACGGCTGTATAAGCCTTAAATACGCATCACAAACCGCCTCCTCAACATATTTAGAAGAATCCGTTACTTTTTTTGAAACCTCTTTGCGTTTTAAATAAGCTATAATCTTCTCAGTATCACATTCGAGGGTCACCGACAAAAAACCCTCTTTTTCACCTCTGTCAATAGCAAGCGTTCGGTGCGGGGCAAGTGACTTACACCCCTCCGAGAAATCATAGTACATTCTGTATACACTATCCTCTTCCGAAACAGCTGATGTTCTTACTATTCCCGTATTAAGTGTAATTTCACGTATTTTCTTCCGATAATCCGCGTTATCCGATACCATCTCGGCTATAATATCCATTGCACCGCTGATTGCATCATCAGCCGAAGATACGCCCTTTTCTTCATCTATATATTCCGAGGCAATCGCTAAAATATCAGCATCCTCAGGGTTTTGAGCGTGTATACGTAAGGCAAGAGGTTCAAGTCCCTTCGCCTTGGCAACCGTCGCCCTTGTCTTTCGCTTCGGCCTGAACGGTCTATAAATATCCTCTACCTCACCCAGCTTCGTACAAGCGTCAATTGCGGCCAAAATCTCGGGCGTGAGATTCCCCTGTTCTTCAATTATCCTCTTTACATCCGCCTTGCGTTCTTCTATACTTCTCAAATAGTTAAGTCTTTCTTCAAGCGTACGGAGAATCTCGTCATTTAATTCTCCTGTTTCTTCTTTTCTATATCTGGAAATAAATGGAACTGTATTTCCTCCGTCAAGAAGCTCAACGGCCTTCTCTGCCTGCCAGAGCTTAATACCGAGTTCCTCGGCAAGTTTTTCGTTTATTGTCATTTTAAATCACCTTTTGTAAAATATTAGTATGTATTTACATATTAAGCATATCCATAAAGTTAATCTGGCTCGTTTCCGAAAGTCCGCGCAGAACGCCGTTTTCATTCAGCACTTCCATAACAGCCTTGGTTATTCCCGCACGGTTTTTCAAATCCTCCTGAGACAGGAACTTACCCTTTTTCGCCGCTTCCATTATAGACTCGGCCGCCGCCTCGCCGACACCGGCGAACGCGTTAAGCGGAGGAAGAATGGCGTTTCCGACCTTTTTAAACTTTCTTGCGTGTGACTGATACAGGTCAACGGGCAGGAATTCAATTCCCCTCTCATACATTTCAAGACAGATTTCCAAAATCGTATACAACGATTTTTCGTTCGCGGTAATCGATGTTCCCTTAAGGTTTAAGCGGTGCATCTCAGCCTTAACCTTGTCCACCCCGCGTGTCATAATCGCCGCATCAAACAAGTCGGCGCGAACAGTGAAATATGCACTGTAAAACTCAACCGGATAGTACACCTTAAAGTATGCAATCCTGAGCGCCATCATAACATATGCGGCGGCGTGTGCCTTAGGGAACATATACTTAATTTTTTTACACGATTCGAGATACCATTCGGGAACGTTATTATCACGCATTGCCTTCTCATATTCCTCAGGCATCCCCTCCTTTGCGGCACGCCCCTTTCTGACGAACTCCATTATCTTAAACGCCGTTCCCGGCTCTAATCCGTGCTGAATCAGATATACCATAATATCGTCACGAAGACCTATAACCTCAGCAAGCGAGGCCGTTCCGTTTCTGACCAAATCCTGTGCGTTATTCAGCCATACATCTGTTCCGTGAGACAGACCGGATATAATCAAAAGCTCAACAAACGTTGACGGCTTTGTGTCGACCAGCATACCGCGGACAAATGATGTACCGAATTCCGGAACGCCGAAGGTTCCGACCTTGCTTCCTATCTGTTCGGGTGTAACGCCGAGGGCCTCGGTTCCCGAGAACAGGCTCATAACCTTAGGGTCGGCAAGCGGAAGCTCGGACGCGTTAAGACCCGTCATATCCTCAAGCATACGAATTGTCGATGGGTCATCGTGACCGAGAATATCAAGCTTTAACAGGTTATCGTGTATCGAATGGAAGTCAAAGTGGGTTGTTATAATATCCGAATCCTTTTTATCAGCCGGATGCTGAATCGGGCAAAAATCGTGAATATCCATTGTTTTCGGGCAGACGATGATACCTCCCGGATGCTGTCCGGTTGTACGTTTAACATCAACCATTCCCCTTGAGATTCGGATCAATTCCTCCTCGGGGGCATCTATGCCCTTTTCCTCATAATATTTTTTTGCAAAGCCTATTGCCGTCTTTTCGGCGATAGTACCTATCGTTCCCGCTTTAAACACATATCCCTCGCCGAAAAGTTCGCCGACGTATTTGTGTGCCGTTGCCTGATATTCACCCGAGAAGTTAAGGTCAATATCCGGAACCTTATCTCCTTTAAATCCAAGGAAGGTTTCAAAAGGAATCATCAATCCGTCCTTTTTATATTTAGTTCCGCAGACAGGGCATATCTTATCCGGCATATCGATACCCGTGGGATACTCGCCGTGTTCAAACCACTCGCTGTTCTTGCATTTCGGGCAGACATAGTGCGGACAGAGCGCATTTACCTCGGTTATATCCGAAAGGAATGCCGCAAACGACGAACCTACGCTTCCTCGTGAGCCAACGAGATAACCCGCGTCATTCGACTTCTTAACCAGCTTATGAGCAATCATATACATAACCGAATAACCGTATTTCACAATACAGTTAAGCTCTTTATCCATACGCTCCTGAACAATTTTCGGAAGAACCTCGCCGTATATTCGGTGTGCCTTTGCGTGGCACATATCCACCAAATCCTGTTCACAGTTCTCGATTGACGGCGGGTAAGACCCATCCTTAACCGGCTGAATCTTCTCGCACATATCGGCAATTTTATTGGTGTTTGTTATTACTATTTCCTTCGCACGGTCGCCCAGATACGAGAATTCCTCAAGCATCTCCTCGGTTGTACGAAGGTAAAGCGGAGCCTGTTCATCCGCATCGGAGAACCCCTGTGCACCGAGAAGAACGCGGCGGTACATTGCATCCTCAGGATCCATAAAGTGAACATCACAGGTGGCAACTGTCGGAAGGTTCAGCTTATCTCCGAGCTTTATAATCTTTTTATTTATATTCTGAAGCTCAGTCTTAGACGCAACCGTTCCGTTGCGAAGCATAAACGCGTTGTTCCCGAGCGGCTGAATTTCAAGATAGTCATAGAACGAAGCAATATCAAGCAGCTCTTCATCGGTCTTTTTATCCAATATAGCGCGATAAAGTTCCCCAGCCTCACACGCCGAACCGATTATAATTCCGTCACGGTATTTTTCTATTACACTCTTCGGCATAATCGGCTTCTTGTAAAAATATTCAAGGTTCGACTTTGAAATCAAACGGTATAGGTTTTTGAGTCCCACATAATTCCTCGCCAAAAGAATTATATGATACTTTTGGCTTTTAAGAAGCTCGGGCCGGGTCGAAATATTTATTTCGCCGCCCTCGCTATTATGCTCACGGGCAAGTTCCATAAATTTAAGGAATATTTCCGCTGTTGCGGTCGCATCATCGACAGCACGGTGGTGATTTTCAAGGCTCACGCCCAGGCGCTTGCATACGGCGTCAAGCGAATGCTTCCGCTCATTAGGGAAAAGTTCGCGCGATATACGAAGTGTGTCAAGCGTTTTGTTGTGAAATTCGAGTCCAAGCTCGGTTGCGTTATACCTGATAAAGCCACAGTCAAACGAGGCGTTATGCGCAACAACCGCACAGCCCGAACAAAATTCGAGGAACCTCGGAAGAACCTCTTCTATATTCGGTTTGTCGGAGACCATATCGTTTGTGATTCCCGTAAGCTCGGTAATATTCGGCGGAATCGGAATCTCAGGGTTAATCAGCTGAGAAAACCTATCGCATATCTCGCCGTTTTTTATCTTTATAGCGCCGATTTCGGTAATCTTACATTCCTTCGGCGAAAGTCCTGTTGTCTCTATATCGAACACAACATAGCTTCCCTCGGGGTTAAGGTCAGAGGTACAGCTGTTAGACCGGGTATCATTTATCAAATATCCCTCGATTCCGTATATAACCTTTATGTCCTTTCCTTCTTTAGCAATGGCTTTGGCGGCATTGTGGGCATTAGGGAAGGCCTGTGCAACACCGTGGTCGGTTATCGCTATCGCCTTGTGCCCCCATTTCGCGGCACGTTTAACAAGATCGCTTGCCGAGGTGACAGCGTCCATCGCACTCATCTTTGTATGAAGATGAAGCTCAACGCGCTTTTCGTCAGAGTTATCCATACGTATCGGCAGCTCTTCAAGAAGCTCTATCGACCTGACCTTAACTATAGCCTTTCGTGCATATTTATCCACCTCGTATGTACCCGAGACCTTGACGCGCTTTCCCACCTTTACCGACGCAAGAACCTTGTTTAGCCTGTCACTGTCAGCAAACAGATTACACGAACACGCCCAGTCATCATCTCCGACAGCAAATGTAATCGAATTTCTCATTCCGCTTCCGAATTTCGGGTTTCCTTTTATATCACGAACCTCATAGGTCAACACCTCACCCGAGATAATATATGTCTGTGGTGAACTTCCGTCAGGTGATAACTCCATAGAAGAAATAGGCACAGGCGGACCGGGAATCGGCCTTCCGTAAAGCAATCCCGACTTAACCGATGGCGATGTCGGCGCCACGGCCGGAGCTTTAGCCGCCTCTCTTTCGGTTATTTCAAGCTGCTTTTTGTCGCGGTTTTCGAGGTACTCTTTCTCATTAAATTCGCGAAATTCAAGGCTGACTTCAAACTCACGGCCGAGTTCTCTGCATAGTTTAGCGCATATAAATTCTTTAAAGTGGTTCTGATTTAGTAACATCTCTCCGCCGATTATATTTGAAACGGTTATCCTGTTTCCGTCCGCAGTAAACTCAGCACCCGAAAGGAAGGGTCGGCACCCCCCGTGTTTTCTGAGGAATTCCGAAACAATCCCGCCTATATATTCGGGCGTCGGGTTAAATCCGGGTGAAAAGAACGAAATTTTTATATCGCTTAGCCGATATGCCGTCTTTGCCGCTTCGGCGTATGCATAGAGTAAGTCGCGCGAGAAAGGAACATCACACGCAAGAACAATTTCAACCGTGTTCGCCTTTATATCAAGATGACAGCTTTTAATTTCAGTATGTTCAAGCAAAACAGCAAGACTTTCTTTAATCGTCAGCTTGTCAAACAAATCTAAAATTCCGTTTTTCATAAATCTTGCCCTCTCTCTATCTCTTCCAAAATTGTTTCTACGATTTTATCTTCGGGAATCTTTCTCACTATTTTCCCTTTTCTGAATAAAACCGCGCATCCGTCTCCGCCGGCTATTCCTATATCCGCATCCGCCGCCTCGCCGGGGCCGTTTACCACACACCCCATAACGGCAATCTTAAGCTTTTTATGTATATTTTCCACAGCAGAATTTATGGTGTTCGCTATCGGGATAAGGTCAATCTTAGTGCGTCCGCAGGTCGGACACGAAACAACATTTACACAGTCACCGTATAGATTTAACGCCTTCAAAATCAGCTTTGCCGCCTTAACCTCCTCAACAGGGTCATCGGTCAGCGAAACACGAATCGTATCACCGATTCCATCAGCCAAAAGTGAACCTATACCTATGGCGGATTTGATAATTCCCTCCTCTGTTGTTCCGGCCTCCGTCACACCGATGTGCAAGGGATAATCAAACTCCGATCGTGCAAGCCGATATGCGGAAATCGTCGTCTTAACATCCGATGACTTCATCGACAGAACAATATCGTCAAACCCATATCGGTTTAAAATCTCTATGTGTCCCCGCGCGCTTTCAACCATTGCGCGCGCAAGGTCGCCGCCGCTTTTTTCAAGCAACCCCTTTTCAAGCGAACCGCCGTTCACACCTATTCTTATGGGAATTCCCGCCTCTTTGGCCGCTTTCGCAACCTCAGCCGCACGCTCCTCTCCGCCTAAATTTCCCGGATTTATACGGATTTTGTGGACTCCGTATTCTATACACTTTAAAGCAAGCCGATAGTCAAAATGAATATCAGCCACCACCGGAATCGGGGATTTTTCGATAATAGTTTTCATTGCTTCGGCGGCATCGTTATCAGGTACAGCAAGCCGAACAATATCACATCCGGCACCGGCAAGCCTTGAAATCTGTGAAAGCGCCGCGGCTGTATCGATTGTCGGCACATTAAGCATAGATTGTATAGCTATTTTAGCACCGTTTCCTATAGTAATATCCTTTATTTTAACAGCCTTCATCGCGGCCGCCTCCTTCATTAAATTTAAACTTTAAATTATATTATAACATAATACCATTTGTTCTTCAAGCTGAAAAAGGTGATTTAAAACATAAATATTTTATTAAATTTCGATTACACCTATTGCTTTTACAACTGAATTTTGATATATTGTTTACTATACGATAATAAAAAGGATGTATATAATGAATAAAATTTATTTTAAAACCGATTCAGGCTTTTTTAAGCTGTTTTTACTCGGTATTATTATCGGTATTGCTTCGATAACACCGGGTCTGAGCGGCGGCGTCATCGCTGTCTCGCTCGGTCTTTATACTGTCGCTATAGACGCAATAGTTAATATCCGCAGGCAGTTTAAAAAAAGCCTTACTTTTCTTTTTCCGCTCTGTCTCGGCGCCGGGATAGGAATCATTTCTTTCGGAATAGTTATGAAACCGCTTCTCGAACATTATGAAGTTGCCGTTATTTATCTTTTTATGGGACTTGTACTGGGAAGCCTTCCGTCTTTTTTCAAAGAGGCGAATTCGGGCGGATTCCGTATAATCTATGTTATCCCCGCACTCATCGCATTTTGTGTCGGTATGCTTCTCTCGGGAACAATTAATTCAGCTAAACCCGAAGGCGAGATGTCTATGCTTACGCTTTTAATAAGCGGCGGAATCCTTTCTATCGGAATAATTATTCCGGGTATCAGTTCATCATTTCTGTTGCTTCAAATGGGTGTTTACGACAAGCTTATAACAGCATTTTTAGGATTTAATATAGGCGTAATCTTTTGGGTCGGAATCGGCTTTGTAATAGTATCTCTTCTCACTATAAAGCTCGTCCATATAGCTCTTAATAAGTTCCACGGTCAGACATACTTCGCCGCATTCGGTTTTTTGGTATCGTCAATGGTATGCGTTTTTCCCGGTTTTCAGACAGGAGCTGCGCTTATAGTAAGCCTCCTGCTCTTTGCCACAGGGACTGCATTCGCTTATATCCTTATGAAAAAAACCGTTAAATAAGGCCGCGCCGGATTTCAAACCGGCGCGACCTTATTTCATTTTCCGTTCCAGATATATTTGTCAATATCCACAATTCCGTCATCAGATACGTCGACTCCGTCTGAACGGAGCATAAGAATCTGCATATTCTCGCCGCCGAATGCAAATGCTTCAGACACTCTCCCCTCACGGTTCACAACCCTGTAACAAGGAATACTGTCAGGGTCGGGATTTACGTGAAGCGCATATCCGACAACCCTCGCCCAGCGCGGGTTTCCCGCATACAGCGCGATCTGACCGTATGTTGCCACCCTTCCCTTCGGAATTCTTTTAACCTGTTCGTAGATTCTTTCAAAAACAGTTTTTTCTTTCATAAAAATCTCCATTCCGCCGAGGTAATAACAGATAATATTTTTTCGTTATACACTCCACTGACTATTAACCGTTTTTAACCGGCAAGGTAATCGTCACTCTTGTATACTTAGTGTACTCACTTTCTATTTTAATATTACCGCCATAGCTTTCGATTATCTCTTTTGCAATCGACAATCCGAGACCCGTACCTCCCTTATCACGGCTTCGTGCCTCTTCTTCAACTCTGTAGAATCTCTCAAATAAGTGGCCGAGCTTACTTTCGGGAATCCCCCAGCCCGTATCTTCGACCTTAATATATATGTCATTTCTGAGCCTGCCGGCAAATATCTGAATTTTATCCCCTCTTGATGTATATTTAATCGAATTCGATATAATATTCTTAACAGCACGCTCTATATCACTTCTGCTTCCTTTAAATTCGGGAATATCGGTCATTCTTGTGTATTTTAAGTCAAGCTCTTTCTTCTCGGCCTGAAGCTTAAACGTTTGAACAAGTGAATTGAGCATATCGTCAATCGAGAAATTTTCCTCCTTCCGCGGCATCGTTTTCATCTCATACCTGCTTATATCAAGAAGGTTCTGAACAAGCTCTGTCATCTTTCCCGCTTCCTGATAAACAATTTTAAGAAGGTTTGCCGTCATAGCCTTATCGTCAAGGTAACTGTTTAAAACCGTCTCTGTGTAAGAGCTTATAACCGTTATCGGCGTTTTAAGTTCGTGTGATACATCTGCGACAAACTTTCTCATCGCCGACATAACATTAAATTGTTCCGTCACATCCTCAAACACACATACCACACCGGCATATCTTTCCGAATCCATTTTAAAAGGAACAAACCACACTTTTATATGCCCCGAATCCTTGGTTATCTCCTTCTGTACCGTTCCGGACTTCTCAAAGTATGAAAATTCAGCCATTCTCACATCGATTCCGCAGTTTTTGAAAAATTCATCAAACTTAACCGATTTTTCGTCTTTTATTTTTAAAATTCTCTTTGCTGCCGAGTTAATCTGTATTACATTCTGGTTATTGTCGAATGTGATGATTCCGTTATTAATATGCTCTATAATAACTTCGACTCGGTGTTTGTCTGAATTCATCCGCTGAATACTTTCTGTCATAACATATCCCATATGATTAACAGAATCCACAAGCTCGGGAAAGTCATTATCCTTGCCATCCCCGAAAACCTCATAAAGCTCGCCCTTTTTAAAACCCTCTGCTCTGTTTGTTATCTTTTCTATTGACTTATTTATTCTTTTTGATATAAAAAGTGTTATCAGAAAAGCCGCAATTAAACAAGGAATAAAAAGCAAAAATAAAAATTTAAGCTTATAAAAAACACCGGCACGCAGTTCGGACATATTATCCTTTACATAAAGAATATAGTTCCCGCCCCCAAAGCTTATCGGATAAGCACCGTCCATAGCTCCGCTGAATAACCTGTATTTATTTCCAATCACTCCCGATTCCGCCAGTGATATGTTTTCACTTTTTTCAATTTTCTCTCCGGCTATCGACGTGGGAACAACAATACTTAAATCATCACTTTTTAAAAGATATATACGGCGATTTTGGTTTATCGAAAGTTGACCATTATAATTGCTTAAAATATTTTCAATAGCCTCATAATCAGCATTAACACCATTATTCTCATTTTGTGAAGTCATTATATAATTTGAAGCCGAAATAAAATCGCTTTCGGTTACGGATTTCATATTGTCGTCAAGAAGCTTATAATAAAACATTGCTTCCCCTGCGTATAAAACAGATACTGTAATGATGAGCAATATGAAAACAGCTGTAAGACTAACCGTAAAGAATTTTATGAATAACTTTTTATTCACCTGTGCACCCTCTTAAAACTTTAATTAAACAAGGCTATTATACCATAACAGGAATTAAGAGTAAAGTAGT
>CAJKNM010000039.1 GCA_905201285.1 uncultured Eubacteriales bacterium
CGAACGGCGCAAGGGCGCGGCTTGCGCAACCGGGTCGGGCAAATCGCGGCAGCCAGCAAAAGTCCTTGACAGGTTTTTCTTTATATGATATAATAGAAACAGAAAAGGCAGAACCTCAAACGGTTATGCCCGAAGAAAATTTTTGGTTATAATGTAACCGCCGCTTTTCCCGGGCTGGCGGTTACATTACTTTTTCGGCGAAAATTATCGCATAAACTGTGATAACAAAAAGCGCAAAAAGCACTTTTCTTGCCATAAGTATAATGCTTACTTTTCATAAGCATCCCTCCTTTCATAGACTCGGTTAAAAATAACCTGTGAATATAAAAGAGGGGCATAACCGCCGGTGTTTAACACCGCGAGTGAAATCCTGCCTTATTCCATGCGGAATATCCGCATTCTCTATTTTATCACAAATTTTAACAAACTTCAACATAATATCAAATATGTAATTAACTTGTAATAAATTTAATTTGGTTTTTATAATGCTTAATTCCGAACAATTATGCGTCTGTTCCCCGCTCAAAATCACAAATTTTTCGCACCTTTTTCCAAATTGGTTTACATAATTATAACAATTAACAAAAAATTACGTTTTTGCGCCTTATAACAGGCGCAAATTTTGGGAAAAACTCGTGTCGAATTTTATTAATTTGCTCTTGCGATAACTGTCGGTTTATGGCATAATAAAGATAAGCAAAGGACCGGTCTTTAATCATAAATACGAAAGGTGATTTATAATAAAATGGAGTCAAAAACTGTATATGAAATTAAGACGGAAGACGGAAAAACCGCAAGAATTGAGATGTCTGTAACGCAAAAAAACGGATGCGAAAGGCCTTATGGAATCTATGCCGCAATATCCGACGGAATCACGCGCGACGAGGCATACGCAAACGAAAGATTTTTCACGCACGAGGAAGCCGAGGCCACAGTCAAAATGCTCTGCCGCGGTACGGTAACGCCGTGCACTCTATGCGATATTATTTAATCTAAGCCGCCGCTTTTAATAAGCGGCGGTATTTTTTTATAAAATTTTAAAAAAGTATGGATTTTTACCTTTAAATATGATACAATGACTAAGACTTAACTATTTTGGTTATCATAGGAGATATGGAATATGGCAGAGTTAACTGAGGTACAGCTTTATACAGACGGTGCATGCAGCGGAAATCCCGGTCCGGGCGGATACGGGGCGATTTTGCGATGCAAGGGCTATGAAAAGGAAATCTCAGGCGGCGAAGCCAAAACCACAAACAACCGTATGGAGCTTATGGCGGTTATCCGCGGCCTTGAGGCCTTAAACCGGAGGTGCCGCGTGACTATATACAGCGACTCTAAATATTTTGTCGACGCTGTCGAAAAAGGCTGGGCGAAGTCATGGAAGAAAAATGGCTGGCGTAATGCCTCAAAACAACCCGCGAAGAACCCCGACTTATGGGAAAAGCTTCTCACGCTTTTAGACAGCCACGAGGTGAAACTCGTTTGGCTCAAGGGACACGCGGGGCATCCGGAAAACGAACGCTGTGACCGTATGGCTGTTGCGGAATCCAAAAAATTTCAAAATATTTAAAAATCGATTACAGAACATCTGCTTCGATTGCTCCTGTAACAAGAGAAAGGTAGGAAACAAAATGACAAAACGCATTTATGTAGACAACGCCGCAACCACCAAGGTTGCGCCCGAAGTGGTTGAGGCTATGCTTCCGTACTTCACCGAGAACTTCGGGAATCCGTCGAGTATCTATGCCGAAGGCAGAGAGGCAAAAAAGGCAATCGAAAGAGCACGCGAACAGGTAGCCAAAGCAATCGGTGCCGACCCGAAAGAAATTTATTTTACCGGCTCGGGAAGCGAGGCCGACAACTGGGCGCTTCGCTCAACCGCAAAAGCACTGAAATCAAAGGGAAACCACATAATCACCTCATCGGTGGAACATCATGCCGTTCTACACACCTGTCAGGACTTAGAAAAGCAGGGGTATGAAGTGACCTATCTGCCGGTTGACAAGTATGGCATGGTATCACCCGAGGACGTAAAGGCTGCGATAAAGGATACAACCATTATGATAAGCATAATGACTGCCAACAACGAAATCGGTACTATTATGCCTATTGCCGAAATAGGCGAAATAGCCAAAAGCGCCGGTGTCGTGTTCCACACCGACGCGGTTCAGGCGGTCGGAAACGTCCATATAGATGTAAACGAAATGAATATTGATATGCTGTCGCTTACCGGACATAAATTTCACGGTCCCAAAGGCTCGGGCGCGTTATTTGTACGAAACGGCGTTCGCCTTATCTCATTCATAACCGGCGGCGCTCAGGAAAGAATGCGCCGCGCGGGAACCGAGAATGTTCCGGGCATCGTGGGCCTTGGTAAGGCGATTGAGATGGCAACCGCAAATATAAACCAAAAACAGAAAAAACTGACCGCCCTGCGCGACGCTTATATCAAAAAGGTTCTTGAAACAATTCCGTATTCACACCTTAACGGTCATCCGACCAAAAGACTTCCGGGTAACGCAAATATCTCATTTGAATTTATTGAGGGTGAAGGTATGCTTCTGAGCCTTGATATGAAAGGGATTTCCGCGTCCAGCGGAAGCGCCTGCACTTCAGGCTCGCTTGACCCGTCTCACGTTCTTCTCGCCATTGGACTAAAACACGAAGAGGCTCACGGCTCGCTTCGCGTATCGTTCGGCGAAGATAACACGATGGAGGATGTAAACTATATCGCGGATTCGCTCAAGGAAATTGTCGAGCGTCTCAGAATGATGTCACCTCTTTATGAAGAGATGTTAAAGAATAAATAATACCCGTCAATAAAAGTCAACAGAAAGGAATTTTTATATGTATAGCGAAAAGGTAATGGATCACTTCACCAATCCGAGAAACGTCGGTGAAATTGAGGACGCAAACGCGGTAGGCCAGGTTGGAAACCCGAAATGCGGCGATATAATGAAGATTTATATGAAGATAAACGATGACACAAAGGTTATCGAGGATGTAAAGTTTAAGACCTTCGGCTGCGGAGCGGCGATTGCAACAAGCAGTATGGCAACCGAGCTTGTAAAGGGCAAGACGATTGACGAAGCGCTTGAGCTTACCAATCAGGCTGTCGCTGAGGCGCTTGACGGCCTTCCGCCAATAAAAATGCACTGTTCAAACCTTGCTGAAGAAGCGGTTCATGCCGCAATTATTAACTATTATGAGAATAAAGGCATCGATGCAAGCCACCTCAAGAGCTGCACGGGTGACTGCTGCTGTTGTTCACACAACGATGACCATAACGAATAAGCGAAGGGAATGTCGAAAATGGCAGAACGAGTTGTAATAGGAATGTCCGGCGGCGTCGACAGCAGCGTTGCTGCCGCCCTGCTTAAAGAGCGCGGATACGAGGTTATCGGTGTAACAATGAGGCTTTGGGACGGCGAAAACATAAACGGATGTATATCAGAGAGCACCTGCTGCTCTCTGTCCGCCGTTGAGGACGCCCGACGCGTCTGTGACAAGCTGGATATTGAATATCACGTCCTTGACTTCCGCAAGGAATTTTCGGAAAAGGTTATCGACTATTTTACGGCCGAATACATACACGGCAGGACCCCGAACCCATGTATCGCGTGCAATAAATTTTTAAAGTTTGACGCAATGGCAAAGAAAGCTATGATTCTTAACGCGAAATACGTTGCCACCGGACACTATGCAAGGATTGAAAAAGACCCGTCAAGTGGCCGCTATCTTTTAAAACGCGCTAAGTCGGACGCAAAAGACCAGACTTATGCCCTATATAACCTAACCCAGGAACAGCTGTCAAAAACACTTATGCCGCTTGGTGATTTTAAAGACAAACACGAGGTTCGGAAGTATGCCGAAAGTCTCGGCTTAGTAACGGCGAAAAAGCCGGACAGCCAGGAAATATGCTTTGTTCCCGACAACGATTATGCCGCGTTTATAAAACGCAGGCTCGGTTCTCTTCCGGAGGAGGGGAATTTTGTCGACCTTAAAGGAAATATTTTGGGCCGCCATAAGGGAATTGTAAATTACACCGTCGGACAGAGAAAAGGCCTCGGCATTGCCTTCGGGAAGCCGATGTTTGTAATCCGAATCGATGCGGCAAGGAACGAGATAGTCCTCGGCGAACAGGGAACCGAGTTCTCGGACACCTTGTATGCCGAAAACGCAAACTTTATTCCGTTTGACACAATCGACAGGCCTATCCGTGCCGAAGCAAAAATCCGATACAGCGCAAGACCCGCTCCGGGTACAGTCTCTATGGAAGGCGAACGTATGAAAATTGTATTTGATAAGCCGCAAAGGGCGATTACGCCAGGGCAGGCAGTCGTTCTGTACGACGGCGACACTGTACTCGGCGGTGCAACAATAATTTAACACGAGGTGTTTAAAATAGCTGATTTTATTAAAGCAAGACGAAAAATAATTGAAAACGAATATAAAAATTTAAATGAACGACAGAAACAAGCGGTTTTCCACACAGAAGGGCCGCTCCTTGTCCTTGCCGGAGCGGGCTCGGGCAAGACAACGGTTATAATCAACAGAATAGGCCACCTCATCCGTTTCGGTTCGGCATATCTCAGTGACAAAATTCCCGAGGGAATCACCGAACAGGATGCCGAAATTATGGAGTGGTATGCCGACGGCGAACTCGATGAGCTTCCGCCGCATCTTGAAGCGGCGCTATGCGAAAACCCCGCCGCACCGTGGCAAATCTTAGCCATCACCTTCACCAACAAGGCGGCGGGTGAGCTTAAAAGCAGGCTCGTCTCAAAGCTCGGTGACAAGGCAAACGATATAGCGGCGGGAACATTTCACTCGTCCTGTGTCAAGTTTCTGCGCCGTGATATAGACAAGCTCGGCTATGACCGAAGCTTTACCATATACGATTCCGCCGATCAGCAGACCGTGGTTAAAAACTGTTTAAAAGAGCTTGAAATCGATGACAAGAAGTTCCCTCCGCGTGCTGTTCTCGCCGCAATAAGCAATGCAAAGGATGCGCTTATCTCGCCGGTGGAATTTCAAAGGCAGTATAAGAATGACTTCTATTACTCAAAAGTCGGTGATATTTACAGCCTTTATCAGAGAAAGCTGAAAGAGAACAGCGCTCTTGACTTTGATGATTTAATCGTCAAGACGGTTGAGCTTTTTGAGGAATTCCCCGATGTTCTTGAATATTATCAAAACAAGTTCAGATACATATTGGTTGACGAGTATCAAGACACAAACCACGCCCAGTACAGACTCGTCAGTCTTCTTGCGGCAAAACGCCGGAATCTCTGTGTGGTCGGTGATGATGATCAGAGTATCTATAAGTTCAGAGGTGCGGATATACGCAACATTCTTGACTTTGAGAAGGAATTTCCCGACTGTCAAACCATTAAGCTTGAAGAAAACTATCGTTCGACACAAAACATCCTCGATGCGGCCAACAGCGTAATATCAAACAATGACGGCAGAAAAGGCAAGGAGCTGTGGACATCAAACGGCTCGGGCGACAGAATTCAGGTATTCGCCGCAATGAACGAACATTCAGAGGCGCAATTTGTTGCCGAAAAGATCGCAGAGCTCGGCGGCTCATACTCTGACACGGTTATTCTGTACCGAATGAATGCAATGTCGCGTATCATAGAGGATATGCTTCTCCGCTCCGCAATTCCGTATCGCGTTCTCGGCGGCCTGCGCTTCTATGACCGCAAGGAAATCAAGGATATTACGTCCTACCTTCGGTTAATCAATAACCACGGCGATAACGTTGCCCTTCAGAGAATCATAAACGAACCCAAACGCGGAATCGGTGCAAGCACGGTTGAAAAAGCGGCTGCCGTTGCTGCTGCAAACGGCATAAGCATATTTGAAGTATGCAGCAGAGCCGATGATTTTTCCGATCTCATCCCGGCGAAAGCAGCAGCAAACCTAAAGGCATTTTCTGAGATGATTACTAATCTCAAGAGCGAACTTGAGGGCGGTATGGGCCTTGAACTGTTCGTCCGCACGGTTATGGACATGACAGGAATGATTGCGGCGCTCAGTGCCGAAAAAACGGTTGAAAACCAAACCCGTCTTGAGAACTTAAACGAATTTATTTCAATGGTTCAAGAGGCGGTTAAAGATGACGAAGCCCTCACTCTGAATGACCTGCTTGAAAATATTTCGCTTGTTTCGGATATCGATAACTATGATGAGGCTCAGGATACGGTTACGCTTATGACCCTTCACAGTGCAAAGGGTCTTGAATTCCCGAATGTGTTTTTAATCGGCGCCGAGGAGGGAATTTTCCCCAGCACCCGCTCGTTCGGCGACAACGAAGAAATCGAAGAGGAACGCCGTCTCTGTTATGTGGGCATAACCCGCGCAAAGCAAAGGCTGTTTATAACCCGTGCGCGAAGCCGCACTCTCTTCGGCCGCACGTCCTACAATCCGCCGTCGAGATTTCTTGCCGAGATACCCGACGAGCTAACCGACAGTTTTATGGAAAAGCCAAAGACTGTATCGCATAGCGCGCGTCCGTATTCACCGCCCAAGAGCGGTATGAAAAGCGCACTTTTGAACGATGCATCAGAGTATAACGCAGCGCCGAAATCCGAAAACGCTTCTTCTCTCGGCTATGCTGTCGGTGACAGGGTTAAGCATCGCAAGTTCGGTGTGGGTACGGTTCTGGCGGCGCAGAGCATGGGCAAAGATATGCTTCTTGTCATTAAATTTGCCGTCGGCGAGAAAAAGCTTCTCGCGGCGTATGCGCCAATTGAAAAAATTTCTGAATAACGGGGGCGCTTGTTATGTATGCTGATTTTGCACAGATTTATGATGAGCTTCAGGATATAGATTATAACTCCTTTGCGGAGTATTATGAAAAATTATTTAGGCATTTTAATATTCGGCCGAAATATATTCTCGACATCGGCTGCGGAAGCGGAAGCATCACAATTCCGCTGGCGCGGTGCGGCTATGCCGTCACCGGCATTGACATATCCGGAGAAATGCTCGCCCTTGCCGCCGAAAAGGCGGAAAATGAGAGCCTTGATATTCTGTTTTTGAACCAGGATATGACTGAGCTTGAACTCATTGACCCCGCCGATGCGGCGGTATGCGCGCTTGACGGCGTGAACTATCTCACGAATGACGGAGATTTAAAGCGGCTTTTTACCGGCATAGCAAGGTATCTAAATCCCGGCGGAATTTTTATATTTGACCTAAATTCGGAATATAAAATGAAACACGTGCTTGACGAAAACACCTTTGTATATGACGAGGACGACGCGTTCTGCGTATGGAGCAGCTCATATGACAGCGACAACAAAATCTGTTCTTTTTTTCTTGACTTTTTCATTAAGGCCGAAAGCGGACTATATAAAAGAGGCGAAGAATATCAGGAGGAACGCGCATATTCCTCCGCCGAAATTAAAACGGCGGCAGAGGAAGCAGGGCTTGAACTCGCCGCTGTTTATGATGACAGAAGTTTCGATAATGCTCGGCCTGATTCAGAGCGAATCTTTTATGTGCTGAAAAAGCCGAGTGCATAGCCCCAAAATGCTAATCTGCCTTCAAAGGCATAATTCGGCTGATTCAAAAAAGAAAGGTCTTGATATTATGTGGGTTATATTTGCGGTCTTATCCTCGATTTTTGCGGCGGCAACGTCTATCCTCGCGAAAATCGGAATAGAAAATGTTAATTCAAATCTGGCAACCGCCATACGCACGCTTGTCGTTGTAATTATGGCATGGGGAATTGTTTTCATCACCGGAACGCAAAACGGTATTACCGAAATATCAAAAAAAAGCTGGATATTCCTTACGCTTTCCGGCCTCGCAACCGGCGCGTCATGGCTTTGCTATTACAAAGCTCTTCAAATCGGAAAGGCATCTCTCGTCGTTCCTGTCGACAAGTTCAGCATAGTTATAACGCTTGTTCTTGCGGCAATCGTCCTGCACGAAGAATTTACGGTTAAATCAATAATCGGAGCGGTTTTGATTACCGCCGGAACATTTGTGATGATATTATAAAAGGCGCGTGTGCATTCTTAGCACACACGCCTTTTTGTTTGTTATTCCGCGGCTTCGACATCAAACTTATCGTCTTTAACGACAATTTTGACCTTATCCCCGGACTTAATCTTGCCCTCGAGCATACGCTCTGCAATCATATCCTCGACCCCTGACTGGATTACACGTCTGATAGGACGCGCTCCGTAAACCGGGTCAAAGCCTTCTGACGCAATCTTATCGATTGCCTCCTCCGAAAATTCGGCTGTAATCTTGTTATCGGCAAGTCTTCCGGTGAGCTGACCCAGCATCTTAACCGAAATCTGTTTAATGTCATCGCTGTCGAGCTGATGGAATACGATAATCTCATCGATTCTGTTCAGGAACTCGGGTCTGAACGCCTGTCTTACCTCGCCCATAACCTCAGATTTAATCTGTTCATAGTCGCGTTCCTCATCGGGATCGCCCGCCGAGAAGCCGAGACTCTTGTGTTCGGTAATCTTCCGTGCACCGAGGTTTGAGGTCATAATTATAACCGTGTTTCTGAAATCAACCCGTCTTCCCTGTGAATCGGTAAGGATTCCGTCTTCGAGAATCTGAAGCAGGATGTTAAACACATCCGGATGAGCCTTTTCAATCTCATCAAAGAGGACAACCGAATACGGTTTTCTGCGAACCTTTTCGGTCAGCTGACCGCCCTCGTCATAGCCGACATATCCGGGAGGCGAACCCACAAGTCTTGACACCGTGTGCTTCTCCATATACTCGGACATATCGATTCTTATCATTGCGTCCTCGTCACCGAACATTGCTTCGGCAAGAGCCTTTGAAAGTTCTGTCTTACCAACGCCGGTAGGACCGAGGAATATGAACGAACCAATCGGACGTTTCGGGTCTTTCAGACCGACTCTGCCACGGCGGATTGCCTTTGCGACCGCACTAACAGCCTCGTTCTGACCGACAACACGCTTATGAAGAATTTCTTCGAGCTTAAGAAGTCTCTCACTTTCGGTTTCTTCAATCGATTTAACAGGGATACCCGTCCACATCGAAATGATTTCAGCAACCTCTTTCTCGGTTACGACCGCCTCGCTGGAACTGTGGTTCTTTTCCCAGTTCTCTTTTGTCGAGTTCAGTTCTTCAACAAGCTTCTTCTCCTCATCTCTGAGGGTTGCCGCCTTCTCATAATCCTGAACGGTGATAGCCGCCTCTTTCTCCTTGCGGATTCCGGCAATCTTATCTTCAAGAGCCTTTACATCGGGCGGAGCCGTCAAAGTTTTAATACGAATCTTTGAAGCTGCCTCATCAATAAGGTCAATCGCCTTATCGGGGAGGAATCTGTCAGAGATATAACGAACCGACATATTGACAGCGGCTTCTATCGCCGCATCGGTAATCTTTACTCTGTGATGTGCCTCATACTTGTCGCGGACTCCCTTCAAAATCTGAATACTTTCCTCAGGAGTAGGCTCATCAAGGGTAATCGGCTGGAATCTTCTCTCCAAAGCGGCATCCTTTTCGATGTACTTTCTGTACTCTTCAAGGGTTGTCGCACCTATTACCTGAATCTCACCCCTTGCAAGGGCAGGCTTTAAGATGTTTGCCGCGTCAATCGCGCCCTCTGCCGCGCCTGCGCCGACTATTGTATGAAGCTCATCTATAAAGAGGATGATGTTTCCCGCCTTATGAATCTCGTCCATAGCGGTCTTTAATCTTTCTTCAAACTCGCCTCTGTACTTCGCGCCGGCAATCATTGATGACAGGTCAAGCGCAATAACCTTTTTATTCTTCAATATTTCGGGAACGGTGCCAGCGGCAATCTTCTGTGCCAGGCCTTCGGCAACCGCCGTCTTTCCGACACCCGGTTCACCGATAAGGCAAGGGTTATTTTTGGTTCTTCTGCTCAGAATCTGAACAACCCTTTCTATCGCCGTATCCCTTCCGATAACCGGATCAAGTTTATCCTCACGCGCCATCTGTGTGAGGTCGCGGCCGAACTTCATCAGCGTCGGAGTATTTGACTTGCCCGCTTTCTTTCCGCCGCCTGACGGCCTGCCTGCTTCCTCGCCGTCTGCTCCGCCATCACTCAGAAGGCTCAGAATCTCGTTATAGAGCTTCTGGGGTGAAACACCCAGCTCAAGCAGAATCTTAACGCCGATACTCTCGGATTCTCTCAATATGGCAATCAAAAGATGCTCCGTTCCGACATAATTGTGACCCATACTTCTCGCTTCGCGATAGCTGTTTTCTATAACCCTTTTCGTTCTCGGGGTCGCCTCAGGATTGATTCCGCTAATCGGTTCACCTGTGCCGATTAAGGCATCAATCTTTTCTATAACCTGTTCATCGGTTATATTATTTGCTTCCAGAATCTTGCCCGCTACGCCGTCCTTCTCACGAATAAGACCAACAAGCAGGTGTTCTGTTCCCACATAATTCTGTCCCATCTCCAATGCCGCTTCCGCTGCATAGTTAAGGGCTTCCTTTGCTTTTTCAGTAAGTCTGTCAAACATAATTATCAACCTTTCCGCCCGCAACCTTCTTCATCAATATCCGCGGGCGTGATATTGTGTCATCAAATAAGCCTAACGGCTTTTTATTTATTATCGCCGCCGAGAAGAATTTCACGCACTATTTCGGCACGCTTTAAATCTCTCTCCGCCGCGTCAGTTGTGTTATAATTCTTGACGATGTTCGCCGGCAGAACCGAATATGTTGCCGTATTGATACTCTTATAATCTATATTATTGATTATACCCAACTCAACGGCAAATCTCACATCAGAGAGCCTGCTCATCGCCTCTGACGAGGTAAGTATAACTGCGTTTGTCAATTCGCCGAAAGACCTCATCAGCTTATCCTGTATAGCGTATTTATCGGATTCATAAATCCGTTTACGCATTTCTCTTTCTTTATCGATTACCTCTGTGATAATCTGTTCAAATCTTTCAAGTATATTTTCTTCTGTCTCACCAAGTGTTGTCTGATTTGAAATCTGATATATATTTCCTGTTGCCTTAGAACCCTCACCGAAAATTCCTCTTACCGTCATACCGAGCTGACCGAGCGAATCTATAATACTGTTTATGCTTCCGCTCATCGTCAGCGCCGGAAGATGAACCATAACCGAGGCTCTCATACCGGTGCCGATGTTGGTCGGACAACAGGTGAGATATCCGAACTTGCTGTCAAACGCAAAGTCAAGGCTTTTCTCGAAGTCATCATCCACCTCGTTGGCGGCTCTGAAGCACTTTTGAATATTAAATCCCGGCTCCATGCACTGGATACGAAGGTGGTCTTCTTCGTTCACCAGCACGCTGACCGAACTGTCATCGCTGAGGAAAACACCGCGTTTCACGCTGTCATCCATCATCTGAGGACTGATGAGATGACACTCAGCGATAGCCTGTTTCTCATAATCCTTCATTGAATTTATATCAATATAGTTCAGCTTTATGCCGCCTTTTTTCGCCGCCGCCTTACAAAGCTCTATAACCTTGTTCTGCTGCTCGTCGTCCGCTCTCCGCGGAAACGGAATTCCTTTTATGTTTCTCGCAAGCCTTATGCGGCTTGATAAAACCACATCGCCTTCATTACCGCTTTCGGTGTACCACATAATTATGCCTCCTTCGCGTTATTCTTCAAGTCTTTTATCTCATCTCTGAGCCTTGCCGCCGTTTCAAAATCCTGTTTTAAGACCGCCGCGTTAAGCTCTGACTCAAGCTTGGTAATTTTCTTATCAAGCATAACCTCGCCGCCGCCTCTGACCGGAGCCTTTCCGATATGCTCGGCCGTTCCGTGAATCTGTCTGAGCGGCCTTTCAAGCCTGTTTCGGAATGTGACGTAGCAATCGCCACAGCCTAACTTTCCTGTGCTTAAAAATTCGGAATATGGCATTCCGCAGGTCGGGCAAACGCCGCTTTCAATGTCACCGCCGATTGTCGGCTGTTTCTTCGGACTGCTGAACATTCCCGTTAGGAAATCGCCGATTCCGAAGTTCATACTTGATTCCATCTGTTTATATTCGGGCGAATTCGCAGCGCACTCACTACAGAGGTGATGTTCTTCCTTATATCCGTTTACTATCTTGGTAAGATGTGTTGTTGCTTCTCTCTTGTTACATTTTTCACATTTCATAATATTTTCACTCCTTTTTATGCAATCGCAACAAGAATGTTTTTAAGCATCCTTGCGCGAAGCGCGTCCTGCTGAGGCTGTTCTATCGGCATCGACTTTTCTGTAATGGCCGCCAATATAATCCTTGCCTCTTTTTCGGTAATTAAATCATAATCATAACAATTTCTGACTATTGCCGCCGCATCAGAATACGAAACGTAATCGCCGATCGCGTTGACAACGTGCATCATTTGGTTTCCCGGCTTTGGCATAACCCGCTGAATCTTGATGTAACCGCCGCCGCCTCGCCTGCTTTCGACAATGTAACCTCTCTCGGGTGAAAACCTTGTCGATATGACGTAATTAATCTGCGACGGGACACAGCCGAACCTGCTCGCCAGCTCATTCCGCTTCAGTTCTATTGTTCCATCTTCTTCCGACATCATCTCTTTTATAAAATCTTCAATCAGACTTGTAAGTTTCATCCGATATTCACCTTCTTTTTTCTTTGGTCAAGTTTTTGTATTTGACTTTGACTTTCCTTGACCTTTAACTACATTATAGCACGTTTTTTTTATTTGTCAAGAGGTTTTTTAAAATTTTTTTAATTTTTTTCAAAAATCTTTATAAAATAAAGCGAAGCGGAAAATTCCGCTTCGCCGTAATGTTAATCTGAAGTTATATCTGAGCCTTCTCGCCGCAGATTTCCGTAAGAGACTTTGATACCGAGTGATTAATCGGCTTCCACTCAATCTTGCGGAAGAGTGCGACAATCGCAATCGGAACGTATGTCAGCATAAACAGCGGGAAAGTGAACAAGTACAACACTCTCTTCGGCTTGCTGCAATGAATCTGGTCTGCCTCTGTAATCGTGGTGATTAAGCCGAGCAGGAAGAACATTCCGTAGAAGTTAGCCACAGTCTTTACAAGTATTGAAACAAGAGTCATAAGCTCATTTGAATGATTTATTATTCCGATCGGTATAGCAATAATGTTTATCGCGATACTGATAAGGGTAAGAAGCATCGCGGGCATTATCGTCATCAGCATATCAAAGCACGAAAAGCTTCCTTTAAAGACTCCTTTAACCAGCTTTGCTCCGTAATTACGAAATACCTGATAAAACCCCTTTGCCCATCTGAGTCTTTGTGTATATGACTGACTGAACTTAGTCGGCTGTTCATCATATAAAATCGCATCCGCGCAGTAACCGATTTTCTCGCCGTGTATAATACTGTCTGTTGTGAACTCAATATCCTCGGTGAGAAGATGATGAATCCAGCCGTTATTTTCACGGATAACATCGGCGCTTACCAAAAATCCCGTACCCGAGATTGCACAGCTTGTACCGAGCTGCATTCTCGCGTTGTTGAGGTACTTAGCCTCACGCAGGAACCAAAGCGAATATCCCGCCGTAATCCAGTTTGTATCATAATTCTTTGAGTTTCTATAGCTTGTTATGATACGATAGCCGTTATCAAACACCTTATTCATCTCGGCTATATAATTCGGGTCAAGAACATTGTCGGCATCAAATATTATGTAGCCTTCATAGTTCCTGTCGGCGTATTCAGACTCAATAATATTAAACATCCAGTCAAGCGCATAGCCCTTGCCTACCTGCTCTTTATTAAAACGCTCATAAACTATCGCGCCGGCCGAACGGGCAATCTCAGCCGTATTATCCGTACAGTTATCGGCTATAATAAATATATCCAAAAGCTCCTGCGGATAGTTCTGATTCCGTATGCTTGAAATCAGGTTACCTATAACGCTGCTCTCATTTCTCGCCGAAACAACCACCGCAAAGCGATGCTGTTTCTTGGCGTAAAACTTTTTCGGCTTCTTCAATAACCCTACAAATATATAGAAAAACTGGTACGCATAGCATAGGGTAAAAATCACAGAAATTACACAATTAAAAAATATAATTGCTTTCATAACGAATCTCCTTTGACTCTGACATATGTATATTTCTTATTTTCAATCTTAACTGATTACCATAACATTTATATACCGAATACATAAATAA
>CAJKNM010000040.1 GCA_905201285.1 uncultured Eubacteriales bacterium
TAGATTATATTATCATTTTGGAGTAAATTTTGAGGTTTACACAAAATGAGGGATTACCCCAAAATTTTCGGGGATATAACAGCTCTGCCATTTGGCAGAGCTGTTAGAAGTTTATTAATTTACTTTAAGCACAACCTTGCCCACATTTTCACCGCGGTAGAGAATATCCTGAGCCGCTTCGGCTTCGGTTATGGGAAGAACCTTGTATATCGTGGGTTTAACGAGTCCTTGTGACACCTTCGGGAAGACATCCTTGACTAAGTTTGAAAGAATCTGAGCCTTAACCTCGGGCGTTCTTGAACGCAAGGTGCTTCCGACGATTCTCACATTTCTGACATAGATGTTTTTAAGGTCAATTTCGGTTTTCTGCCCCGCGAGAGCCGCAATCATAATCCAGCGTGCACCGTGGGTTAAATAATGTATGCACTTTCCCATTATTTCGCCGCCGAGACAGTCAATGGCAACGTCCACGCCGTGACCGTCAGCAAGCTCTTTCTTTAACACCTCAACTATATCTTCTTTAGAGGTGTTTACAACAACATCGGCGTTTAAATGCTTGATAGACTCCGCAAGGTTATCCTTGCGAACGGTCGTTATTACCCTCACGCCAAAAGCCTTCGCCATCGGAATGATAACGCTTGCAAGGCCGCTCGCACCGGCGTTCATAAGCAGGGTGTTGCCTTCCTTGATTTTACCCTCCCAGAACAGGTTTAAATATGCCGTTGCAAACGCTTCGGGGATAGCGGCTGCTTCAACCATTGAACAGTTCTCGGGTACGGGCATAAGCATATCATATTTAACGTTTACATATTCCGCATAGCCGCCACCGCCGAGAAGTGCACAAACCTTATCGCCGAGCTTCCAATTCGATTTTTCCTTTGCAACGTCACCGATTTCAACGATTTCACCCGAAATTTCAAGGCCCATCCAGTCGGGGCAACCTTCCGGCGGCGGATAGTCACCCTCGCGCTGCATCAAATCGGCGCGGTTAAGGGCGGCGTATTCAATTTTAACAAGAACATCTTCGGGTTTTACTATTGGGTTGGGAACATTATCCCATCTTAAGCTTTGATCATCATTTACAAGTATTGCTTTCATTTGATTTCCTCCTTTATGCTATATTCAAATATATTCAGAAGTTTTCTAAAACAGCTTTCATATTTTTAATCAAAGGTTGAGCCGGTGTTGCCAGCTCATCGTGTTCATACACGGTGAGGCACATTCCACAGCCAAGCTGTGTTCCTATCATCCTATGGATATGACATTCATCAAGTGAGAGGAAGAGGAACGGAACGTCTAAGTTCTGTTTCAGCATATCGGTTATTCTTAAGTTTTCAATCTGCTGCTGCATATTATATGCACCGGTCACAATTTTCACATAATCCGCGCCGCGGCTCACCTGTGCTTTTGCGATTTCCAATACCCTATAATCCGGGCGGAACTTGTATGTATGTGATGACATAAGAACCTTAGCACCGTTTTTATGTATATTATCGATAAGCTGTTTCTGTTTTTCGATTGCTGTCGGGTCAACCGTAAGCTCGTCGGGGTCTTTACAGAACAAATCACCCATTACATCGACAAGGCTTGCACCGCACTTTGAAAGCTCAAGCATCCCTTCTGCAAGCTCATCATCGGACTTCCCAGTATTTTTCCCGCCGCGGTAATATGTAACATAGGTAGGAACGTCACCAATAGCGCTGAATAGATCCCTATATACCGCCGAATTCTGATATTCGGGTTTAAACTGACAAAACTGAATACCGATTGCGTCAGCGCCAGCGTCAAGGGCGAGCCTTGCGGTTTTAAGAGCCTTTTCGGGCGAATCGGTCTGTATCATAGTTGTTATAAGCGGTTTATCATAATCAAAAAAAGATTTACTCATTAGTTTTTACCTCTCATAATATTTCTGCCGCCGTCGGCAAGAACGTTTATGCCTGTTATGAATGCCGCCTTGTCAGACGCAAGGTACATAATTAAGTCCACGATTTCCTGAGGATCTGCCGCACGGCCGAGAAGTGTGTTCATTCCCGCCATTCCCGGCCTTGTGAGAACCGGACCGGGCGAAACACAGCATACGCGAACGTTGTATTTCGCCCCGTACAGAGCAAGCGACTTCGTAAGACCGTTCATTACACCGCTTTTAGCGGTGGAGTATGCCACGTTGCTGGCACAACCTTCTTCACCTGTGATTGAGCCGATATTGATAATAACGCCGCTGTTTTGTTTGGCCATCTGCTTCAAAACCGCGTGGTCAAAGTAAAACTGGCCTTTTAGGTTCACATCGATGCCCCAGTCAAAAACGTCTATCGGAACATCCTTGAATTCTCCGTAGTGATACGCGTCAAGCATACGCATCTCAGCGCCGCCCGCGCAGTTTATCATAACATCTATGCTTGAAAATTCCTTGACCGCGGTGTCGCGTACATTACATATCTGTTCATAATTTCTGACATCGGCAACAACACCTATCGCCTTGCCGCCGGCCGCTTTTATTTCATTGACCTTTTCATCAAGAGCGTCTTTGTTAATGTCAACAAGAACAATATTTGCGCCTTCTTTGGAAAAGCATTTTCCGCTGAGAAAGCCAAGCCCCGATGCTCCGCCGGTAATTATGACTGTTTTATTTTCAAAATCCATTTATACCACTCCTTGTATAATTAACTTCTAAATTTAACTACATTTTATACTATTGACAAGCAAAATAAAAGAGAGTATAATATGGAAAAACAGAACTATTCTATTGGAGAGTGAATCGGATGGATATAACGAGCTTTTCGGAACTGAAGTATTTCAGAGTTGCAAACTATAGAAATCCTAACGGTCAGATTGATGATTTCAGCGGAATTCCGCGGCCATATAATAATATTGCTCTGATTATAAGCGGTGAAGCAGAGGTTAATCCGGTGGACGGAGCAACCTTTTTTGTAAAACCCGGGGATATTTTTTTCATTCCGGTCGGAACAAAATATATCTCAAAATGGATAGGAAACGATGTTTATTTTATTACGTTTCACTTTAATATTTCCGCACTTTCCTATTATTTGCTGCCGGGAAACGACTTGATTCAAAAAATAAATATAGGCTGTTTAAAAGAAACCCGAGAGAAGTTTGAAACCGCATACAGATGCTTTGAAGGCGAGTGGCCTGAAAAACTGAATGCTTTGAGTATCTTTTATGATATTTTAAGCCGGGTTATCTCAAAGGCGAAGCTAAAAAGACCCGATGAGCTTGAAGATAAAAGAATAAAGGACGCGATTAATTTTATAACCTTCCATTATAAAGAAAAAATAACCGTTTTAGACTGCGCCGAGAGCGTGTATATGAGCGAACCGTGGTTCTATGTGAAGTTTAAAAAGGCAACGGGAATGACACCGATAGAATTTAAAAATCGGATTGTGATTAATCAGGCGTGTATTATGCTTATCAACACCGATAAATCAATAGAAAAAATAAGTGAGGAACTCGGATTTGCATCCGCCGATTATTTTCGGCGTGTATTTAAAAAGACAGTCGGGATTTCTCCGCTTAAATACAGAAAAACCCCGATTGATTTATAACATATTATATTTCGTTTTAACACGGTCAAGCATTTCGCCCATAGGAATAGCACCAAGCCATAAAAATATTGCGGTTGATGCTCCGTGAATCAGGTCAAACGGAAGCCCCATAGCGTATGCCGAGACAAACATTTCCTTTGTGGGACTGCTCTGCCAGATAACCACCGAAGCAGGGTTCATAATTCCGCCGTATATAAATGCGGCGGAGAGAAAACCGAACAGGCATAGGCTCATGCGGCTCTTGCGAAGGATTCCCGTTTGATATAACACTCCGGCGATAAAGCCTATTATTCCGAAGGAAAACATCTGCCACGGTGTCCACGGCCCCTGACCGAAAAAGAAGTTAGAGACAAACGCGGATACGGCGCCGACAAGGAAACCCGTTTCACCGCCGAAACAGACGGCGGAGATGATTACTATTGCCGCGACCGGTTTGAACTGCGGAATAAACGCAAACGCGGCTCTGCCTATCACCGCGACGGCACATAAAACACTAACCACAACAAGCTCGCGTGACTGAGGACGTCTGCCCTCAAACACCACAGCGAACGGAATCATTGCCTCAAGGATTATCAACAGGCTTATAAAATAATACTTTCTGTCCTGAAGATAAGTCATACCGAAGAAAACGGTCAGAGGTATAAGCAGAAGTACAATAATCGCCTCAAGCCATGTCTTTTTTGGTATTTTATGCGGGAGAGGCGCTGCCTGCGGAGGTAATCCCATTTTAATAGTATTTTTGTTTTTATCATCAGGTTCTTTAAAGAAGTTTTTTTCAGACTCTGATTTTTGGCTGTTGTTATCGCCTATCGCATGGATAATATCTTTGTCGGTAACAGCGTTTTCTATGATTCCGCGTGCCATTCGCCTTGCTGATGTAGTATAAAAGGCGTTGTCGTAAAAGAATTTTTTCGGAACATTCTCTGACACGATACGGCCGTCGAAAAGCATACCACAGCGGTCTGCATATTCAGCACAGAATTCAATATCGTGTGAAACCATAAGAATACTGACACCGCGGCGTTTAAGTTCACTGAGTATAGCCGAAAACTCCTTCTTAAAATGTGCATCCAGACCCTTAGTCGGTTCATCCAAAATCAGAATGTCGGGTTCGGAAAGAAGAACCTTAGCGAGAGCGGAACGCTGCTGCTCCCCTCCGGATAAGTCATAGGGATGTCTGTCCAAAAGTTCGCGAAGGCCGCAAAGCTCAGCCGTTTGACGGAGTCGTTCGGCATCTGAGTGCGACGGATTTTTAGGAAGCATTTCAGATAGGTCAAGGCGGACTGTTTTTTGGCTGAAAAGTGTTTGCGGTTCTTGCGGAAGAGCCGCTGTTTTCATTCCGGCCGTAATTTTAATCTTGCCGCGGTATGGGGTGTTGATTCCGCATATTAACGAAAGAGCGGTGGTCTTTCCGGCTCCGTTTCCGCCCATTAACACATATAATTCGCCTCTGCGGAGCTTAAAAGAAATTCCTTTCAGAATATCAGCATCATTTTTTTCGTATCTGAACCACGCTTCATCGATACACAGAACATAATCATCGGGTGAATCCGAATCGGCTGATAAAGATGATATTTTGTTCTTAACGGAAATCCGCGTCAGCCATTCTCTGCCTTCTCGGATTGTCACAGGTGTTTCTGAGCCGTCCCCCGCCGCATACGAAATCTTCATTGGTGACGGAAGGGCATCAAGCATATCACTGTGCCGGCTGTTAAGCTCGGCACCGACCTCGCGCGGGGTTCCGACTGTCAATATTCCTCCGCCTTCCATAACGGCGACCTTATCGCACAGAGGAAGAACCTCGTCAAGCCGCTGTTCGCTTATAATCACCGTTGTGCCGAGTTCCCTGTTAATTCGTGAAACCGCTTCAAGAAAGTCATGTGCGGCGATTGGATCAAGGCGGCTCGTGGGTTCGTCAAGAATTAAAACCTGCGGCTGCATCACCATAACGGCGGCAAGATTTAAAAGCTGTTTTTGCCCCCCCGAGAGCTCGGTTACGTTTGAATGAAGCTTGTCCTCTAAACCAAAGAATGATACCATTTCAGCAACTCTAAGACGGATTTCATCATCATGACAGGATAGACTTTCAAGACCAAAGGACAGTTCGTGCCATACCTTGTCACAGACAATCTGGCTCTCGGGGTTTTGAAGAACAAATCCGATTTCCGAAGCCTGTTCAGCCTCCGAAAGCTCGTTTATGTTCCTTCCGTCAAACAATATGTTTCCGCTTCGGCTTCCGACAGGGGATAAAATCGGCTTTAGCTGACGCAAAAGCGTTGACTTTCCACAGCCCGAGCGTCCGCAGATTACGGTGAATTCCCCGCTGTTTATCGAGAGGTTTATATCATTTAACGCGGGAACGTCGTTTTTCGGATAGATAAAGCTTAAATCGTTGATTTTGATTTTTTCCATCGGTACGCCTCCCAAACTTCAATTATAATCGGTGTAATACACAGAAGAAGATATGCGATAAATACTGCCGTTTGATATAATGACGGTTCACCGCCCTGCATAGACGGAAAGTACGTGAAGTACATTGCGCCAGAGTCGGCCGCGGCATTTAACACGAAGGTTGAAAAAATGAGAATAAACGTCAGTGTTATTCCGTCACGCCGGTCAAAGTGATATGGCGAATATGCGGTTCTGCCATGCAGGCCGAAGCCGCGGCTTTTCATACTGTCAGCGGTATCAATCGAACTTTCAAAGCTCCATATGAGCATAATCGATAATATTTTTATTCCGCTGCGTATGCGGTCTGTGAGGGTGCCGTCTGACATATCACGGCCGATACATTTTTGTGAATTCCGAACGTTTTTGAGCTGTGTACCAAATCTCGGAACAAACCGAAGAACCATAGACAACACAAGCGAAAGTGACGGTACTGTTCTTCCGAAAAGGTAGATGAGCTTGTCGCTTGTCATAATTTTATTAAAGCACGAAAACCAACACAAAACCGAAGCAAGCATCGCGGCGGCCGCAATGCCATAGGCAATGGATTCAAGCGTAAGCGGATTTCCGCTCGGCAGATATGCGAGAATAGTAACACCCTTGTGATTAAAGACGGGATTTGCCGCCGCTGTGACAAGCATAAGCGGAAGATAAATCTTAATTCCGCGCAGGGCGGAAGGGCCGCGGAGCATGAGCGTATAAGCTATCCCCGATAAAAGACTTATTAAAAGGCAGACAGGGTGCACAAAAAACATAGAAAAGCCAATCACCGAAGCAAAATAAAAAAAGTTGACAATCGGGTGAAAACGCTTAAACTCATTCATCTTTCTGACCTCCTGCCGAATATCCGCCGACATCGTTTCCCAAATCACAGGTGTATACCCATTCAACCTTGTCGCCGGGTTTTAATTTATAACGCGAACAGCCGTAAGACGGAAAGTTTCCGTTGACCTTATACAGCCAGCCCGAAAGCTCGCCGCAATCAAATTCATAGATGTTTCCTATTCCCTCGATATAGGCGCTGTTATAGACGGGCGTGTTTACAAATTCCAAATGAATTTTGTTCTTCTTCATTTCCCGGAGAAGAATATTAAAGACGCTTTCCCCGTCCGAAAAGGTCACCTCGGTCTCGGGAAAGATTACCCCGTCAGACGGAACGATTCCGCGTTTGGCGGGGTCAAGCCATGCAATGTTTTTCAGCACGGTGTCACACCTAACCGAAAGCGTACAGGTGAGGTTGGTATCGGTAATCTGGGAAGAATCCGAGGAGTCCGAGGATTCAGAAGGCGGCGGAACAGCCGATGAATCGGGTTCAGGGTTAGATGAAGAATTGTCGGCCTGCTCGGGTTCCCCGACAGAAGTTGAACCGTGGCTCCTGCCGCCTTCCGCCATCTGTCCGGCAAGCCTTTCCTTTTCATCAGCGCTTAAATGTGCACCGTTGTGAGAAACAGGTTTGTTTTCTTCGGTTGCGGGTTCGTCCGGTTTCTTTACACTTTCGGCGTCTTGCTCGGCTTCGGAATTATCCGACGCCTTAAAGTCGTTTTTACTTTCTTGATTGTCCTTATTGTTTGGCCTGTCAGAACTATTTTCGGACGGCTGAGCCGTCTCGCTCCTGTATGACGGCTCATCTGAGCGAAGCGAAGGTGAATCGCCGCCCCACCAAAAGGCGAATCCGAGAATGAATATTATCAGTGCGGCGATGCCGACAGCTTTATATCGTTTCATTAGTTTTGTTAGTTTCATCGGCCGCCTCCTATAACAGCTCTGCGTATGCCAGCATATTATAAAGCATTTCCGAAATTTCGGCTCTTGTGACAAAGTGCAGAGGGCTTATTTCTATGTCGCTGTCAGACAGAATCTTGCTGTCATAACAGAACGCAAGCGCCCCGCGTGACCAATCATCAGCGGCGGTATAGTCGGTGAATGCCGCTAATACGTCTCTGACAGAATTTTCACTATATTCGGTTTTCATTCCGCAGAGCTTTGCCGCACGGCAGACCATAACGGCCGCTTCCTGTTTGGTTATCGTTCCGTTCGGATTGAACTCTGAGTCGGATACACCGTTTATTATTCCGTATTTATAGGCGGTATAAACATATGGATAGAACCAGTCATTTTCGGTCACGTCGTCAAAGATTGCCCGGCCGATTGAGGAAAGTCCGAGTCCGCGTGTGATTATTGCCGAAAACTCTGCCCTTGTCATTGTCGAATTCGGGTCAAATATGTTATCTCCCTTCCCGCTTACTATTCCCCTTGAAGCGAGAGCGGCTATCTTTTCTCTTTCGGCACAGCTATCGATGTCGGAAAAGGCTATGCTATACTTTATCGGCTGTGGCTTTACGTCCGGATTTTTATTAGTTAACCCCAAAGCGGAATCCCCGCCGAAGCCGTCGGAACGTGGAGAATCACTCATATCAAAGAGAGCGGACTTACCCTCGTTAAATCTTTTTAAGGCGGTCAAGGCATAAAAGGCCTGCTCGGTCGCCATTTGATTTGAAATTTTGTCGGTCTTTGAATGGAAAAAGCCTCCGTCCTTGCTTAAATATGAAAAAAGGCAGTCAAAAACGGTCTTTCCGTTTTTGACGAATCTCGAATCGGAAACGGGAATCTTTAGCTGACAGAGGGCGGTTAAAACCTGTGAACAGCTTTCTGAGTTTTCAATTTCGCCGCTTGAATAACCACCGTCGGAATTTTGAATCGATGACAGAAACGACAGAGCCTTTTCAATCGCCGACAATATATCGTTTCGGTCGGTATAGCGTGACAGGGCGCAAAGCGCCATTGCGGTAATGTCCGCCTCAGAGGAAGAACCTTTGGAAAAAGCCCATCCGCCGTCGGAATTTTGAGCCGAAAGTATTGTGCTTATATACATATCTCTTGTGGCCTGAACCTCAGCCGAGGGGTTTAAAGGAATCTGATAATTTCCGCTGTCAAGCGCGATTAACGCCCATATAGAGCCGTTCAGACCTTGAAACGTGACCTTATTATAATCGCCGAGCGGCGTTAAAAGGTTTATTCCGTCAACATTTGACGGGTCGGCACCCATCGCTGTCAGCGCAAGAATAACGCGCGAATATTCGGTGTATTTTCGGTTGTCCAAAACACCGTTGTGATTTTTTAAATATTTTTTCAGATTTTGATAATAGGTATCGGAATATTCTTTTGATGATTCCCGGTCATAACGCGAAAGACCGAAAACCGCCCATTCCCCGCCGATTGAAGATACGGTCGGGTCGGGAACCGTGTTCTTGATATAATCTGAGACTTCATTTAATATAATATCTGTATCCGTTGAGCAGAAACCGCTGACGGATACAGATATTGATATGAGAAATATTAAAATAAAAGAAACGCTTTTTTTGATTTTATTCATCTTAATCACCTTATTTTTTACTGCTCATAGTATAACATAACATTTAGCCGCAGGCAATACCTAAAATGAATAAAATTTTACAAAAATCGAATATCGGGATATGCTTTATCCCTGCTTACTCAGCATCATCGGGCATCTCCCAGGTGTGGTAGACATTCTGAACGTCATCGTTTTCTTCAAGCATATCGATAAGACGCTCCATCTTTTTCGCATCCTCTTCATTATCGATGGTGGTCGTGGTCTGAGGAATGTAGTTTATTTCCGCCTGAACAAAGGTATAACCCTTCTTGTCAAGAGCGTCACGTGTTGCGCTGAAAGCCTCGGGCGAGGTCATAATTTCATAGCAATCATCCTCAACATTAAAGTCATCCGCACCCGCGTCAAGAGCGTCCATCATAAGTGTGTCCTCATCGATGCCATCAGCTTTTTCGATAACGATAAGACCCTTGCGGTCGAACATAAAGCCGACACAGCCGGTCTGGCCGAGATTTCCGCCGTTTTTGTCAAAGTAATGACGAAGATCCCCGGCGGTTCTGTTTTTGTTATCGGTAAGGGTTTCGACAATAACCGCGATTCCGCAGGGACCGTAGCCCTCGTATACCATTTCGAAGTAATCGTTTGCATTACCCTCGCCGGAAGCCTTTTTAATGCTTCTCTGAATGTTATCATTCGGCATATTGTTTGCCTTTGCCTTTGCAATAACATCGCGAAGCTTTGAGTTTGAATCCGGGTCGGGACCGCCCTCCTTTACGGCAACCATAAGCTCACGGCCGATTTTTGTGAAAATCTTACCGCGTTTTGCATCGATTGCTCCTTTTTTTCTTTTAATTGTAGCCCATTTGGAATGTCCTGACATAAGTACCTCCTAAAAATTCTTTCATATTCTATCATATGTTTTATGAAAATTGTTGGTTGTAACAGGATTTAATCCTGTTACAACCTAACAAAGTTTTTCTTCAATTCATTAATACATTAATTCTTATTTATTATCTTGGCTTTTAACATCCGCGATTTCCTTAATGGAAGTCACAAGTCCCGCAAGGCTTTGAAGCTCTGACGGAATAATAATCTTTGTTGCCTTTCCGTCAGCCGCCTTAGCAAAGGCTTCAAGACCCTTTATCGCGATAACAGGGTCGGACGGAGCGGCATCATTGAGCATTTTAAGACCTTCGGCGGTTGCCTTTTGGACATCGAGAATTGCCTGAGCTTCACCCTCGGCTATGCGGATAGCTGCTTCTTTTTCGGCCTCTGCCTTGAGTATCTGTGACTGTTTTTCGGCCTCCGCCTGTAGAATTCGGGATTCCTTTTCGCCCTCAGCAACAAGAACCGCCGACTTCTTTTCGCCCTCGGCACGAAGAATCGCTTCACGGCGTTCGCGCTCTGCTTTCATCTGTTTTTCCATTGCTTCACGGATTCCGGCAGGGGGAATAATGTTTTTAAGCTCAACGCGGTTTATCTTGATACCCCAGGGGTCTGTCGCTTCATCGAGAATCGAACGCATTTTTGTGTTGATTATATCCCTCGATGTTAAGCTTTCGTCAAGCTCCATATCGCCTATGATGTTACGGAGAGTTGTCGCCGTGAGATTTTCGATTGCTGACATAGGAAGCTCAACGCCATAGGTATAGAGACGGGGGTCGGTAATCTGAAAGTATACGACCGTATCAATCTGCATCGTTACATTGTCTTTAGTGATAACGGGCTGAGGAGGAAAGTCCACAACCTGTTCCTTTAAGCTGACCTTTTTAACAACCTTTTCGATTACAGGAATCTTAAAGTGCAGACCTACGCTCCACGTGGCATGAAAGGCGCCGAGCCTTTCAACGATATATGCGTGCGCCTGAGGAACGATTTTAATGTTTGAAATTATTACAACGATTAATAATATTAAAACTCCGATTAATAATGGCATTTAATTATCCTCGCTTTCTTTAAGTTCAGCAGAATCGATTTCAGAAACGACCAGATGAGCGCCGACAATATCCTCAACCTTAACTTTCGTTCCGGCTTTGATATTCTTTCCGCCGCGGACTTGAACCGACCAGGTTTGTCCGCAGACCTTAACCTCGCCCTTCCCTAAAATAGGGTCGGTATCTTCAATTATTACACCGATTTTACCTATCAGCATATCGGCGTTTGTGGGTATTTTCTGTGTTTGCCTGAAGCGCTTGCATATCGGCGCTGTGCAAAGTAACAGAATAAGTGACACAACAAGAAAAACAACTGTCTGACCGATGGTTTCTATTCCAAAACCCGCGGCGATTGCGGCGGCCACCGCACCAAGCGCAAGCCAAACAGAAACCAAAGCGGTTGTACAAGCCTCGATAACTCCTAAAAGGAATGCCGCGGCGAGCCATATTACAACAGCCATAGCTTTCACCTCATATTAAATTAAAATTCGTTTGTGCCGATAACAGTTCAGATTAATAAGAACGCTTATAGCCACCGCTGCGCTTACTGTCATTACTTCTCTTTAGGTCCTGAAACTTCTCGTCGCTGTCCTGCTTGAACTTTTGAAGCATATCGTCAAAGCTCATATCGGAAGAACGCTTGCCGAATGCAAATTCTTCCGGCGGCTTGTGAAAATCATTTTCACGTCGTTTTGCGCCCTGCTTACGGCCGGAGGGTTTTCTGTCACGCTTTTCATGCTTTTGGGGGGCTTCTTCAGCCATAAGCTGTTTAATCGAAAGACTGATTTTACCGTTATTTGTGCCGATGACCTTAACCTTGACCTTTTGTCCTTCTTTAAGGTGGTCCTTGACATCACTTACATATTCAGTTGATACTTCTGAAATATGTACAAGTCCGGTCTTTCCGTCCGGAAGCTCGACAAAAGCACCAAAAGCTGCTATTCCGCTGACTTTACCTTCTAAAACTGTTCCTACTTCAACCTGCATATTAAAACTTTTTCCTTCCCGGAGGATTTCTCCTCATATGTATATATTATTTACTGTTATTATCTTCACTTTTATTTGAGTCAACAAAAACTCTCTCGTTCGGCCGAACGAGACCAAGCTGTTCTCTGGCGATACGCTCGATATATTCGGGGTTTTCAAGGTTATCAACCTGTTGTTTAAGATTGTCGGATTGCTGTTGGACTTCTTGAACACGTGATTCAAGAGCGTTAATTTCCTTGTTCTGAGAGCTTATGGTAAATTGCTGTGAAATAAGCGTCCAAACAAGGGAAATTCCGATAATTCCAAACGCCGCCCACAGTGCAAGCTTTTTTACGCTTCTCTTATGATTATACGCGGATGTAACCTTTGATGAAACCTTTGCGGCAGGACGTGCCTTGACGGCTCTTTCGTTATCCGGCTTGCCCAATGCTACGTCACCCTTTCGCCGACATACGGCTTTAATTATTATTCATTAAAGAAAGGAGCTTTATACAAAAATATATAAAAAACCATCTTACAAGTATTATATACTATCGAAATAAATTTGTCAATGACCGTAAATATAAATAAATCAACATTTTATGACCGTCTTTTCATTCTAAATTTATGCGGTCTGTCAACAATGCGGCGAAGGGATGCTTTAATTTTGATAAAAAGCGGCTTAAATATGCGTCCGAAAACAAAGCGTCCGGGAAACATAACGCCCTTTATAAAATATAAGAACGATTTTGAAACAACGCGCCATATGTTGGTCAGAAGGTTGACAAGTCTGTCTTTTATGACCGCTCTGTATGTTATAAACGCCGCACCCGTGGTTATTATGCTGTATATTCTCAGCCTTCCGTTGTTTTTTAGGTATGCAAGCAAAATCAGTATGAATCCGGATATGACAGCAAATATTATATCCTCGATATTTATGATTATATCGTTTGTCTTAACTATTCTGCGTTTGGCTTTCAATATATCGTATAAAAAACCGAGAATGAGTCCGAGCGCAAAGGAATGCAAAAAGTAACTCAGGTCAGGGCCGAAGGTTATCTTCATAAATTCACGTCACCTCGTTTTGTGCTGAAGTTATTTAAACAGCCTGCCGAAGAAGCCGCGGCTGTTTTCCTCGCGGACGGTGTCACTGTATTGAATTTCATCAACCTCGCCGTCAATTATAAGCTGACCGTCATCAACGTTAAGCCGGCTTATCCTAAAGTCAGCACCTGTAATGGTCATTGTACCCATCTCGGTTAGAATGACAACCTTTTCTTCGTCAAAGCTTTCAACATCATCAACCGCTGTTACCGTTATCTGCTTTCTGTTGTCGATTTTAACCGAATGTGTTCTTGTGTTTTCGTCCATGGTTCTCTCCATTCCGCCGCGATGCGGCAATCATTTTGTCTGCGGACATTCTCCGCGCTTGTTTTATTTATATTCATAAGTTTATAGGTTAATGATAAAAGAGGAACATATTTATCAAAATAAAAACAGACCGCCGCAGGCGGTCTGAGCGTGTCGATAAACCCCGACAAACGAAAAATTTCATTTTTAATAAAATTTTATATAAAAAGCCAAAATAATTTTATTGAATAAAGTGCCCGGTGCCCATACAGTTGCCAAGCCCAACTGCACAGAA
>CAJKNM010000041.1 GCA_905201285.1 uncultured Eubacteriales bacterium
GGAAGTGGCTTGCTAAAATTTTCGCAGTATTCGGAATGCTCGTCGGTATTATGGGTATAGGAACAATGACCCAGATTAACGGTATCACAAGCGCGGTTACAAACTTCTTTGACCCGGACAAGGCTATGATTGCATTCAAAATGGGCGGTATGGAATATACCTGGCCGACTGTTATAGCCGGAGTGGTTGTTACATTCTTTGTTGCGTTGGTTGTAATCGGCGGAATCAAGAGAATAGCGAAGGTTTCGGAAATCATAGTTCCGTTTATGGCTGTTCTTTATGTTGTTTGTGCCGTTATCCTTATTGTCTGCAATATAACAAAGGTTCCCGGCGCTATCGTTTTAGTAGTTAAAAGTGCGTTCTGCCCGAAGGCGGTATTCGGCGGTGCGGTAGGTATCACTGTTAAAGCGGCTATGCAGAAGGGTATAGCAAGAGGTATATTCTCGAATGAGTCGGGTATCGGTTCGGCTCCTATCGCCGCTGCTGCCGCAAGGACGAAAGAGCCTGTCAGACAGGGTCTTGTATGTATGACGGGTACATTCTTTGATACAATTATCATCTGCACAATGACCGGTCTTGCGATTGTCCTGACAGGTGCATATCAGCCGGCAATGGACAAGTCATTGGTTGGTGTGGCCATCACAACAGAAGCTTTCTCGAGGGGCTTGCCTTTCTCGAATAATGTGTGTGCATTTCTCCTTATGATTTCACTGGTATTCTTTGCGTTTACCACAATCCTCGGATGGGATTATTATTCAGAGAAATGTCTCCAATACCTCGTTGGAAACAAAAAGGTAATTCTGATGACATTCAGAATCTTATACATAGCTGCTGTATTCATCGGTCCGTATCTCCAGGTTTCGTTTGTATGGACTCTTGCTGATATAGTAAACGCTCTTATGGCCTTCCCGAACCTTGTTGCACTGTTCGCACTCAGTGGTGTTGTGGCAAGCGAAACAAAGGCTTATATAGCGAAAATCGAAAGCAAATAGGATATAAAAATGACCGCGGAGCAATTCTGCGGTCATTTTTTACGCCTAAATATATTATTGTAAACCATTTTATGTGTTATACGCAGCTATCAATGCCCATAAAAACGTTACCTGTGGATAACTTTTGATTTTTTGTCGATTTTGAGGTTTTACACATATCGAACCTGTGGAAAACGTGGATAAGTCTGTTAATAACTATAAAATCGGTGTTTTTTCAAGTGGGAAACTGTAATATAAATGTTACATTGGATTAACATTAAAGTTATTTTCATAATAAAAAAGGTTTACATAATTGATAAAAATTTTTCTTGACTTTTTAAATTTTAAGGTTCTAAAATAAATTTGGTTTAATAAAATATTTCGGATAAAAAACACCTGCTTTAAAAAATAAAGCAGGTGCTACTTTTATTTGTTATAGTTTATTGCATCCGACGGCATACGCCAGTCGCCGCGCGGCGACAGAGTGACGGTTCCTACCTTAATTCCGTCCGGAAGGCACGAGCGTTTAAACTGGCTGTTAAAGAATCTTCGCATAAATATATCAAGCCATTTTTTTATTGTTGCGTCATCGTATATGTTTTTGAAGGCAAGGCATGCCATACGATAGATTTTTTCTTTTGAAAAGCCCCAGCGAATCATATTGTATAAATAAAAGTCATGAAGCTCATAAGGACCGACAATTTCCTCTGTCTGCTGAGCAATTTTGCCGTTTTTATCGGGGGGCAGAAGCTCAGGGCTGACTGGGGTGTCAAGCACATCATAAAGTGTCTCTTTGAGTGTGGCATCAGATGAATCCGCAACATATTTCACAAGATAACGGACAAGAGTTTTGGGTATCGAACAGTTTACACCGTACATAGACATATGGTCGCCGTTATACGTTGCGAAGCCGAGCGCAAGCTCGGATAAGTCGCCGGTTCCTATTACTATTCCGCCGGTCTTATTGGCAATATCCATAAGAACCTGAGTCCTCTCCCTTGCCTGGGCGTTCTCATAAGTGACATCGTGACAGTCAATGTCTGCACCGATGTCCGATAGATGAAGAGATACGGCTTCTTTTATATTAATCTCGCGGAGGGTCGCCCCGATAGATTTTATCATATTGACCGCATTTGTATAGGTTCGGTTTGTTGTTCCGAAACACGGCATCGTAACCGCAACAATTCCGCTCGGCGGAAGGCCGAGTGATTCAAAAGCCTTAGCGGTAACAAGCAGGGCGAGTGTCGAATCAAGCCCGCCGGAGATGCCGATTGTTACGGTTTTGATTCCGATATGTTTAAGTCTCTTTTTAAGGCCGTGATATTGAATGGCGAATATCTCTTCGCATCTTTCGGTCAGCTTTGTTTCGTCAGACGGAACAAACGGCTTCATTTCAAACGAACGAGTGAGCCTTGTTTCGGTTAACTCTGTTTTAAAATAAATGCGCCTGTATCCGGGGTCATTACCGTTTTTAAAGGTTGTTATCCTTCTGCGTTCCTGAAGAATTTTTTCGGTATCAATATCGGCATAGATTATTTCGTTTGAGAAAAGAGGAGCTTCGGCGAGCTTTGTACCCAGCTCAAAAATGAGGTTGTTGCCCGAGAATGTCATATCCGTTGTGGATTCACCTTCACCGGCATCGGCATATATATAGGCACAAGCTGCCTTTGAAGAGTGAACCTCTATCATCTTTCTGCGCCAGTCGCTTTTTCCTATAACCTCATCGCTTGCCGACTGATTAATAATGATGACGGCTCCGTTTTTTGTGTGTTCACAGCTTGGCGGTGCCGCTGTCCATAAGTCCTCACAAATCTCGGCGGCAACGGAAAAGCCGCTCATATTTTCAGCGGTAAAAATCAATTTTGTTCCCATAGGAATAAGCCTTCCGCCGAACATTATTTCGGTGTTTCCTTCTATTGTATTGAAGTGCCGTGCCTCATAGAATTCGCTGTAGTTCGGAATATTACTCTTCGGCACAAGGCCGAGAATTTCGCCGGCCTTGACAAATGCCGCACAATTATAGAGTTTTCCGTTATCTGAAACGGGCAGGCCTACGACTGAAAGAATGTCAAGGTTTTTTGTTGCATCGGTGAGCCGCAGGAGCTCCTGCTCTGCGAGCCTGATGAGCGAAGCCTGAAGAAATAAGTCTCCGCAGGTATAAGATGTCAAGCCCAATTCCGGCAGGACTATCAGCTTTGCACCGTTTTCGGCGGCTTCTTTTATACATTTGATTGATTCTTCGGTATTGAACTTAACATCGGCAACCCTCAGCTCAGGGGAAGCCGCAGCGGCTTTTATAAATCCGTCTTTCATTTTCGGTACCTCACTGTATCATTTATTGTTTTTATTCTCGTAATCATTGTAGTATTTTTTAAGCCAATGTACAGCTGCATAAGCAAGGGGAGTTCCGCTAAGAGCCTCTATCCCGAGCTTTGCAAAATACTGTATAGCTATCATCGTAAATATATCCCATGCGGGAACTGTTCCGCCAAATGCGAAAATTACAAAAAAGACAGTATCAAAGATGTATCCAATCATAGAACTTCCTATAGTCCGCATCCACATATGCTTTCCGCGCGTCCACTTCTTTATTTTTTCCATAAAGTAGGCATTGCTTAACTCTCCGAAGAGAAACGCAAAGAGCGAGGAAATTACTATACGCGGAACATATCCGAAGACAGTCGCGTATGCGGCGTTTGTCTCGGCCATATATTCCGGGGCGGGAAGTATCAAACCCAATGCGGTACAAAGTACAAAAAGTACATTGCACGCAAACGTCAGATATATGACCTTCCGTGCGGTCTTAAACCCCCAAATCTCGGTAAGAACGTCGCCGAGCATATAGGCGAGGGGAAAAGTGACTGTTCCTGCGTCGAAAAGGGATATTCCCTTAACTGAAATAACTTTGATTGCCATTACGTTCGATACGAGATAAAGCGTTACCATAAACGCCGTTACCACCGTTAATGGATTCATTCTGTCCCTGCGGTTTTTTACAGGGTTCTCCGCTACCTTTTGATTCATAAAATCATTCCTTTTTATATTAAATTTTTAATTTTTTTCTGCTTTTATATATTCGTTTTCCCGGTCATAGCCGACAAGCCTGACGGAAAGTTTTTTTCCTCTTAAATCATCGCCTGATGGGTATCTGACCTCAATATAATTCTTTGTCATTCCGCTCCATAAACCGTTTCGCTTCTGTTCAAACAAGACTTCGGCGTCCCTCCCTAAAAAGCTTTCGCAAAAATTCTTTTTCATCTCTGCGGCGGAATTTAACATTATGTGCGTTCGCCTTGATTTTTCGCTTTCATCGACTCTGTCGGGAAGGAGAGCCGCCGCCGTTCCTTCGCGGACCGAATAAGGAAAGATGTGCATTTGAGCAAAGCCGATTTCTTCACAGAACCTTTTTGATTCTTCAAAATCCGCGTCTGTCTCACCGGGAAAACCGACAATCAAATCGGTTGTGATTGCCGCGTCGGGAAAAGCGTCTCTGAGATTGGTTACGGCTCTTTTGAAATCGGCCGCGGTATAGTGCCGCCGCATTGCTCTGAGCGTCTTGTCACAGCCGCTTTGAAGCGAAAGGTGAAACTGAGGGCATAAACCGCTGAGTTTTTTCGCGCGTTTTGTGAATTCCTCGGTAATCATCACCGGCTCAAGTGAGCCGAGACGAATTCGTATTCCTCCCGACACCTGGCTGACCGTCTCTAAAACGTCAATCAATTTATCTCCGTTATCTAAATCCTTGCCGTAAGAGCCGATATGTATACCCGTTAAAATAATTTCAGAGTAGCCGCTGTCCGCTATCGCACGTGCTTCGGCTTCTATTTTATCCATTGCGCGGGAGCGTACAGGGCCTCTTGCATAAGGAATCTTACAGTATGAGCAGAAATTGTTACAGCCGTCCTCGATTTTGATTTCGGCACGGATTCTGTGCTGAGTGCGGACTATCCCAAGCTCTTCAAATTCTGTGTCATGAAGAATATCGCCGACACTGTAGGTTTTCTTTCCGTCAAGAGCGGCTTCACAGAGGTTTACAATTTCGGCTCTCCCTTTTGTTCCGATAAGAACATCTATATTTTCTTCGTTTTGAAGCCTGTCCGCCTCGGTTTGAGCAAGGCAGCCGGTCACGGCCAAAACACCTGACGGATTCTCTCTTCTCGCCCTGCGAATCAGTTTAAGGCTTTTTGATGCACCCGTACCGGTGACGGTGCAGGTGTTTATGACGCAAATATCAGCCTTTCCCTTATCGATTATCGTGTATCCGCGCTCTGAAAAAAGCTGTTTCATCGCTTCGCTTTCGTAAATATTTGTCTTGCATCCGAGGGTTATAAACTTAACAGTTATAATTCTCACCGCCTGTTTTTATAAATATAGAAGTATTGTATAAATTCCCACAGGGAAAATTATATAATAATTATATATTTTTTGATTGACTAATGCAAGAAAATATTATATAATTTAATAGACGAATTGTCAATTTTTTTTAGGAGGTTAGTTGGAATGAAAGAGTTTACAGTTTTATTAAGTTCAATCAATGACGTAAAAAACTTTGTTAATGTGGTTACAAAGTACGACTATAGAATCGATCTTACTTCAGGTCGCTATGTGGTTGACGCAAAGTCAATTATGGGCATTTTCAGCCTTGACCTGACAAAGCCTATTAAGGTTGAAGCTCACGGTGAAGATTGCACCGAGCTTTTGACGGATCTTGCTCCGTTTATTCAGAAACAGTAATTTTCGGCACTGCGATCCCTGCATATTTTGTATGTGGGGATTTGTCGTGTGTGGAAAGTCGAATATATACATATAAAATCGGAGACCGTTATATGAAAAATGGATTTATGACAGCCGCACTTTGTGAGGCTGAAAAGGCTGCTGAAAGCGGCGAGGTTCCTGTAGGAGCGGTTGTGGTGAAGGACGGCAAGGTTATTGCCGCGGCTCATAACACCTGTGAGACGGAGTGTAACTCTCTGCGTCATGCTGAGGTTATTGTTATAGACAGGGCGATGAGCTATCTTAAAGCTCCGCGGCTTGACGGCTGTGATTTATATGTTACATTAGAACCTTGTGCAATGTGCTGCGGCGCAATTTCTCATGCTCGGCTGTCGAGGTTATACTTCGGCGCTTACGATAAAGAGAGAGGCTGTGTCGTTTCAAATATGCACTGTTTTGACGCGCCCTCACCGCTTTTTAATATTGAATATTACTGCGGTATTATGGAGGATGAATGTTCGGCTTTGCTGTCAGACTTTTTTAAAAGGCTTAGGTCTGATAAATTTTCTACTTTTAGCAAATAATAAAAATACTTATATATTTTTGGAGGTACAATTAATGTCAAAGAAGTATGTATACCTTTTCAGTGAAGGTGACGCAACAATGAGAGAACTTCTCGGCGGTAAAGGTGCAAACCTCGCTGAGATGACCAACATGGGTCTCCCCGTTCCTCAGGGATTTACCGTTTCAACCGAGGCTTGCACTCAGTATTATGAAGACGGCAGAAAGATTAACGATGAGATTCAGGCCCAGATTATGGAATACATCGAAAAGATGGAAGAAATCTGCGGAAAGAAGTTCGGCGATAAAGAGAATCCCCTTCTCGTTTCCGTTCGTTCGGGTGCAAGAGCTTCTATGCCCGGTATGATGGATACTATCTTAAACCTCGGCCTTAATGAGGAAGTTGTTGAAGCTATCGCAAAGAAGTCAAACAACCCCCGTTGGGCTTGGGATTGCTACAGAAGATTTATCCAGATGTACTCCGACGTTGTTATGGAAGTAGGAAAGAAGTATTTTGAACAGCTCATCGACCAGATGAAGACTAAGAAGGGTGTAACCCAGGATGTTGAGCTTGATGCCGATGACCTCAAAGAGCTTGCAGGTCAGTTCAAAGCTGAATACAAAGAAAAAATCGGTGAAGACTTCCCGACAGACCCGAAGGAACAGCTTATGGGCGCTATTAAGGCAGTATTCCGTTCATGGGATAACCCCAGAGCAAACGTATATCGCCGTGATAACGATATCCCTTATTCATGGGGTACAGCCGTTAACGTTCAGATGATGGCTTTCGGTAATATGGGTGATGACTGCGGTACAGGTGTTGCTTTCACAAGAGACCCTGCTACCGGTGAGAAGAAGCTTATGGGTGAGTTCCTGACAAACGCACAGGGCGAGGACGTTGTTGCAGGGGTTCGTACACCTATGCCTATCGCTCAGATGGCTGAGAAGTTCCCTGAAGCTTTTGCTCAGTTTGAAAATGTTTGCAAAACTCTTGAAGATCACTACAGAGATATGCAGGATATGGAATTTACCGTTGAGAATAAGAAGCTCTTTATGCTTCAGACCAGAAACGGTAAGAGAACAGCACAGGCTGCTCTTAAAATCGCTTGCGACCTCGTTGACGAGGGTATGATTGACGAGAAGAAGGCTGTTGCTATGATCGACCCGAGAAACCTTGACACTCTGCTTCATCCTCAGTTTGACGCAAAGGCTTTGAAGGCTGCTACTCCTATGGCTAAGGCTCTCGGTGCATCGCCCGGTGCTGCTTGCGGTCAGATTGTATTTACAGCTGAGGACGCAAAGGCTTGGAATGAAGCGGGCAAGAAGGTTGTTCTTGTCAGACTCGAAACCTCACCTGAGGATATTGAAGGTATGAAGGCTTCACAGGGTATCCTGACAGTTCGCGGCGGTATGACATCTCACGCGGCGGTTGTTGCTCGTGGTATGGGTACCTGCTGTGTATCGGGCTGCGGCGATATTGCCATGGATGAAGAAAATAAGAAATTCACACTCGCAGGAAAGACATTTGTTGAAGGTGACGAAATTTCACTTGACGGTTCAACAGGTAATATCTATGACGGTATTATCCCGACAGTTGACGCATCAATAGGCGGTGACTTCGGAAGAATTATGAGTTGGGCTGATAAATACAGAAAGCTTGAAGTCAGAACAAACGCTGATACTCCTGCTGACGCTAAGAAAGCAAGAGAACTCGGTGCAGAAGGTATCGGTCTTTGCCGTACAGAGCATATGTTCTTTGAGGGCGACAGAATTGCTGCTTTCCGTGAAATGATTTGCTCTGATACAGTTGAAGAAAGAGAAGAAGCTCTTAATAAGATTCTGCCGATGCAGCAGGGTGACTTTGAGAAGCTTTATGAGGCTCTCGAGGGTAATCCTGTAACCATCAGATTCCTTGACCCGCCTCTCCACGAATTCGTTCCTACTGATGAAGCGGATATTGAAGCTTTGGCTAAGGCAAAGGGTAAGACTGTTGAAGATATTAAAAATATCATTGATTCACTTCATGAGTTTAACCCGATGATGGGTCACCGTGGCTGCCGTCTTGCGGTAACTTATCCTGAAATCGCAAAGATGCAGACAAAGGCTGTTATCCGTGCGGCTATCAATGTTAAAAAGGCACATCCGAATTGGACTGTAGAGCCTGAAATTATGATTCCGCTTATCGGTGATGACAAAGAGCTTAAATATGTTAAGGACTTTGTTGTGGCTACTGCTGACGAAGAAATCGCAAACGCAGGTATCGAACTTAAGTATGATGTTGGTACAATGATCGAGATTCCGAGAGCAGCTCTTACAGCAGACGCTATCGCTAAGTATGCTGAGTTCTTCTGCTTCGGTACAAACGATTTGACACAGCTCACATACGGCTTCTCAAGAGATGATGCAGGTAAGTTCCTCGATGCATATTATGATGCAAAAATCTTTGAGAATGACCCGTTCGCAAAACTTGACCAGTCAGGCGTAGGTAAGCTTATGGAAATGGCAATCAAGCTCGGCAAGAGCGTCCGCCCCGACCTCCACTGCGGTATCTGCGGTGAGCACGGCGGTGATCCGACAAGTGTTGAGTTCTGCCACAAGATTGGTCTTGACTATGTATCCTGCTCGCCTTATCGTGTTCCGATTGCAAGACTTGCAGCGGCTCAGGCAGCAATTAATGACTAATTAATTATTAGATTATAATAAAAACGCTGTTCCGTTTTATTCGGAACAGCGTTTTTTTAGTGTAATTATAAGTATACTTGATTAAAATTTTTGTAATGATGAGTTGATTTATTGACCTATGCATATTTTTATGATATAATGAAGGAACTGTAAAAAAGTATGATAAAAAACGGACGATTTGAATTGCTGTCGTATTATGTTGAGAAAATTATACATTTGATTTTTAGAATTAGTAAATAAGAATGGTAAATGACGAGGTTTTGGGTATTTTTGGTATAACCGTTTTTTTATAAATTAATCACAGGAAAAGGAGGAGGAGTATGGAAGCCTTATTATATTCGGAAGTAAATATTTTTAGTATTATTATCTTGCTAATAATAGCGCTTGAAACTATGATCTTGGGATACGATAAAGAGTTTAAAAATACGTTATTTATTGCTTCTGTGTGGTGTGCGGCAATTTCAAATATGCTTGATTTTTTTGGAATTTGGGAAAAATCAATATTCTTCCTGTACCTGTGTGGACGATGTGGTTAATAAATTTTTTGTATTTTTTGGCTTTTGGATGTTCAGCGTTTTTCTGGTGTCTTTATGCCGAAGCAACGCATGGAAATTATATTTACAGAGATAAATTAAAGCTTGCGCTTTGCTCGATTCCTCTTATGGTTTTGGCGATAATTCTCATATGTTCATTCAAAACCGGCTGGATATTTTACTTTGATGATGATAATGTATACCATCGCGGTCCGCTTTTTTATATGCAGTATTTTCTTTCTTACGGATATATTGTTGTTACATCAATCAGAACACTTGTTACAGCGTTAAGCGAAAGCAATTACGCATACCGAAGAAATTTTCTGACCATTGCGGCTTTTGCTGTTCCTCCTATTATAAGCGGATTGATTCAGGCAGAATTTCGGTATATTCCGGTGCTTACAATCGGTATTGTTGTTTCGTTTTTACTTGTATACATCGGTTCTCTTCAGGCTCTGATTTCAATTGATCCCCTTACCGGAATCAATAACCGAAGGAAGATGCTTGTTGACTTAACAGCAAGGACTAAATCTATTGAAAAAAACGAAAAGCTATATTTCATATTTATTGATATTGATTCATTTAAGTATATAAATGATTCATATGGGCATAATGAGGGCGACAGAATATTGAAAATAGTATCGTCAGCGATAAATGAAATTTGCAAAAATGTAAATGGATTTTGCGCTCGCTATGGCGGGGATGAATTTGCTATTGTATTGATATTAAAAAAAGACGAGGATATAGAGGTGGCTAAAAATAATATACGTAAAGCTGTTAAGAGTAAAGGTATCAAAGAGAATGTACCTTATCCGATTGAAATAAGCATAGGATGTTCCGAATTCGGACATAAAGCTGACAGCATACAAGAACTGATACATAGGGCGGACAATGATATGTATAAACACAAGAATAGCCGAAGAATAGAAAAGTGAAGATGATAAAAGCCGCTTTCCTTTAACGGAAGCGGCTTAATTTATCGATTTAATTTTTTAATGACCGCATCATAATTTTCAATTCTGTGCGGAAAGAGACAGTTGGTACAGTCTTTAATCCTTCGACCGTCATGAGAAGTTATATAAGTACAACTTCCGCCGCAATCGGGAATGTTATAAAGCGGACAGAAACAGAAAAGGCAATTTATATGATCTGATTTGTGACAGGGATAAAATTCACACTCTCTGTTCTCAAAATATTTATAACACATATTATTTAAGGTCAACAACTACCTTACGGTGGGGTTCTTCTCCTACACTGTATGTCTGAACCTTGCTGCTGTTCTGAAGCGCGGAGTGAATAATTCTTCGTTCATTCGGGGACATCGGCTCAAGTGTAACAGCCGAACCCTCACGGATAACGCGGCGTTCTAAGCTTTTTGCAAGCTTAATAAGTGTTTCTTCTCGTTTAGCACGATAGCCTTCAGTATCGATATTGACCTTAATATAAGAATTTTTCTCCTTATTAACATAAAGGCTTGTCAGATACTGAACGGCATCGAGAGTGTCACCTCTCTTGCCTATAAGAAGTCCCATTTTTGACCCGGAAACATCTATATCAATGCTCTTTCCACTGTTTACAACACTAAGCTCAGCATCGGTAAGACCCATTTTGTGAATAAGGTTCTCAGCGAAATATTCGGCATCTTCCATAGACTTTGGGGTTACCTCACGGCGTTTTCTCGAAGCGGAAGTATTATCTTCTTTCTTATCAGCCTTTTCATCCTCGGCCTTTACGTCGGGAGCCGGTTCGGAAACAGCGTGTTTCTCGGATTCGGGAACCTCCGCGGTCTTAGAAACCTCTGCCTTTTTCTCAACGCTTTTGGCTTTAGAGCTTTCGGCATAGTCACGAGCAATAGGCTCGGCTTTTGGTGCATAAGGATTTTCAGACTTTGCTTCAAATTCATCGGAGTGAGCACGTTCTTTGGCAATCTCTTTAATCTTGCGCTCCTCTTCTTCAGCTTCTTTGGTTATCCAAGCAGAGATAACAACTTCCTTGCCGAGTAAAAGGCCCATAAGACCCTTTCCGACTTCGCGTTCAACCTTATAAGACAGCTCTTCGACCGGAACACCAAAATCCTTTGCCGCCAGCTCAAGAGCCTCTTCTTTATTTTTTGCGTTTTTTTCTATTTTTCTTAGCATTAACAATCTCTCCTTCAATCTGCTCCTCGGTTATTCCGGGGTTTATCACTTTTGAAAGTACAATCTGCTGTATCAATGCAAAAATGTTACTTATTATCCAATATAGGCCTATTGCCGAAGGGAGAGTAAAGGCGAACCACGCCGACATAAGCGGCATCATTACCATCATACTCTTCATCGGATTTGCGGATTCCTCACCGTTTTTATCGGTTTGAGGCTGCTGTGGATTCTGAAGCTGAGAAACCCAGGATGTCAGATATGCGCTGACGCCGGACAAAACAGGAATAATCCAAAGCAATATTGTTCCTAAAGTCAGATTATTTATCTTTCCTACAAAAAGACCCATAAAAGCACCTAAATCCGGTGTTTGTGACAAGTCCATTCCGAGGAAGTTAAAGTTAATCAAAACAAAATTCCTGCCGATTTCGGTAATCCAGTGATTTTGTAGAATCTCAGGGTACGCATGCAAGAATCTTGCAATCTGAATCTCATACATTCCGAACATTTTATACGAATTATCAGTCAGCTTTGCCATATTATCTATGCCAACCATAGAGAAAAAGGTGTTAAGCCTGTCGGGGTTACCGTCTGACCATTCGGTAACAGCGCTGACAATACGCCAAACCTCATCCGAATGAAAGCCCATAATATATATTATAGGTTTTTTAACAACCCAGTAAAGCATCATAATTATAGGAAGCTGTATAAGCAGGGGCAGGCATCCGCTCATCGGATTCACCTTATACTTCTGATATAGCTTCATTGTTTCCTGGTTTAGCTTTTCTTTGTCATTCGCATACTTCTGTTGAAGTTCCATCAGAAGCGGCTGTAATTTTTGAGTTTTGAGCATAGACCTTTGCTGCTTAACGGTAAGCGGCATAAGTACGGCCTTTATTAGAATTGTAAAAATTATAAGCGCAACGCCATAGTTTCCGGTGAGTACGCTGCAAACGCGAAGCACCCAACCTAAACCCATCATTATATAGGACACTTAGCTGTCCCTCCTTTGTCTTAGTATCTTTCGGCAATGTTTCATCTGAAATTTACGGATAGTCTATGCCGCCCTTAAAAAGAGGATTACACCGAAGAATCCGTAGAATCGCCTTTATGCTTCCGCGCAGGGCGCCATACTTTTCAATCGCCATAATCGCATATTGAGAACAGCTCGGATAAAATCTGCAGCAAGGCTTCTTCAATGGAGAAATTCTCTTGCGGTAAAATTCAATAATGCTAATCAATACTTTTTTCATCTTAATTTTTCATCTTGATTCTTTGCCATACGGCAGTTTGAGTTCAATATACCGAGTTCGGCCGCTGCGGAAATAAAGTCTGATTCAACCTTTTCTGCCGATGCGGTCAGAATACGGGGCCTTGCCACGATGCAGATGTCTAATCCCGTCATCAGCTCATTTTGATGACGGCGGAACAATTCTCTTATCCTGCGCTTTGCTCTGTTGCGATATACTGCTTTTCCTATCTTTTTGCCCGCCGTTATGCCAAGACGAAGAGACTTCCCGTTCGCTTTATATATCACCATTGTCGGGCGGACAGCAGACTTACCGCGGCGATACAGTCTTTGAAATTCAGAATTCCTGCACAGACTGACGATTCTACCCATAACAAACTCCGTTCTGCCCTCAAAAACCGGAACCTGAGAAAACTTGTCCGCTCGCTCAAATTCATTTTCGGCTTATTCGGGCGTATAAACCCATATAGACAAAAAGACGCTTTGAAGCGTCTTTTATGCGGACAGCTTCTTTCTGCCCTTAAGTCTTCTTCTCGCCAAGACCTTGCGACCATTTTTGGTGCTCATTCTTTTTCTGAAACCGTGCTCTTTTGCGCGATGTCTTTTCTTAGGCTGAAATGTTCTAAGCATTGTTGCCCCTCCTTCAATATATAAATCAAAATAATTCTCATTAGGAAAATCTATAATATTATACCATGCCTTAAGCTAAATGTCAAGGGATTTAACAATATTTTTATAATAATTGCATAAAAAGCTGTCATATGAATATAAACAATAATGTGTCCGAATGGTTAAATGATGCGGTCATTCGGCCGAGCAATAACGAAACCTCTCAAAGGCGGCGAAACCGGCCTTAATATCGATGATAACGATTTAAGATATGTCACAATGATTTATCGAATGATGAGCAGGTGAGAATTAACTGCCATTATCTGTGACACCCTCTTTGATTATCCTGCCAAAACAAAAAGCCTGTAATCACAATGATTACGGGCTTTTTGTGGAGCTGCCCAGCGGATTTGAACCGCCGACCTC
>CAJKNM010000042.1 GCA_905201285.1 uncultured Eubacteriales bacterium
AGATATATGGCGACCGTTTACTTAAAAACTAAACAAAAGCTTCGCGGTATTCGCTGGATGCTTCTGGCGGTGACAGTGATTAATGTGCTGACCGTTCTTGTGCTTCAGATGATAGGAAGCTTCTTCGACGGAGCAATACCTACATATCTTGAAGCGTTGATAGTGGGGCTTTGCGCATATGTAATACCTATTTCGATTTATGCGAGAATTGATGGAGTAACCGCAAATGCCGCGGCTGAGAGATTCTATCTTAAACCGTGTCGGTGGTGGATGTTCGCCCTTGCGGCACTTATGGGCGTCGGGTTTCAGTTTGTAATGATTGTGGCAGACCTTCCGCTTAATATGCTATTTAATAATGCAACGTCATATACGCCTGAGTCGCCGGCCGAGCTTGCGGCGGCAATCTTCGTTATCGGGATAATTCCGGCTATATTTGAAGAATTTTTGTTCAGGGGAATCGTCCTCGGCTCTATGTCAGAGCTAAACACACGTGCCGCCGCCCTGTTTTCGACGGTTATGTTTGCGCTTATGCACGGAGATGTTTACAGCCTTATCGGTTATATCCTAATGGGAATCGTTCTGGCAAGTGTGGTAAGAAGAACGGACTCGCTCTATGCGGCGATGGTATTCCACTTTACGAACAACACTATGGCGCTTCTTCTCGGATATTTTAATTCCGAACTGATTTATGCGCCGACGGCAACAATAAAACTTTTTGCGGCGGGAATTTTGGAATTTGCGGCCGCCTTTGTGATTTTTATTGCGTTGACAAAGCGAAAAGAACAAAATAAAAAAATAAAGACATCAGTTTTGCTCGGGCAGAATTTTATAAGTATACCTGTGCTGTTGTGTATTGCGATAGCAGCTGCGGCGGAGATACTTATACGAATATTATAAAATCACTTAAACGAGGTGAAAATATGCGAAAATTTATCGGAGCAGCTGTGATAATTGCGATGTTGTTATCAGGAGGTATTTTGATTGGCGACATCTGTGGGGTAGGCGGCGGAGACAGACGGGTGGACTTGAAGATAACCGAGGGTGAGTCAACCTCTGCAATAATAAACGAGCTTAAAGAGAGCGGAATGATTTCGAGCAAGCTGGCGTTTAAACTGTATGCAAAGAAAACGGGAAACCACATTTACAAGACCGGTATTCACAGTTTAAACTCATCAATGAGCTATAGCGAAATACTAAAGGCTCTTGAACAGGTTCCGAAGCAGGATAGTGATGCTGTTACTATACCCGAGGGGTATGAGCTTCGGCAGATTGCGGATTTGCTTGAAAAAGAGGGGTTGATAAACCGTGACGTCTTTATGCGTGAGACAGAAAGCGGAAGCTTTAACTATGATTTTATAGGGAAGATTCCTAAGAGAGACAATCGGCTTGAGGGGTATCTCTTCCCTGATACCTATAGCTTTACGGCAGATATGACAGAGCATGATATAATAGATAAAATGCTCGAAAATTTTAATAAACAGATTGTTCCCGCGTATGAAAAGGTACAGCCGGCTTTAAGCCTTGACGAGATTGTTACACTTGCATCGATGATTGAACGCGAAGCGGCCGGGAATGAGGATAGAGGAAAGGTAGCCTCTGTTTTTGTCAACCGCTTGAATCGGGGAATGAAGCTTGAATCGTGTGCTACTGTTCAGTATGTTTTAAAAGAGCGGAAGAGTGTATTGAGCAACGGGGACACTCAGATTGATTCACCGTATAATACTTATAAAAACAGCGGCCTGCCGATAGGACCGATAGCGTCACCGGGACTTAAGTCGGTTGAGGCGGCGCTCTATCCCGAACAGACGAATTATCTGTATTTTATGGCGAGTGCCGACGGAAAAAGCACAGTGTTTTCAGAAACGTTTGACGGCCAGCTTGAACACCAAAAAGAGATTCAGGGCGGAAATTGATACGCATACTAATATCGGAAGGACTATGACGATAAATGATTGACGATAATATAAATTATGAATATATAATAAGATATATCCGAAGGACATTGAAGCCGCAGGACGGTATTATAGCCGAGCTTGAGGAATTTGCGGCTGAGAACAGTGTTCCGATTTCTCAGCCTGAGACAATAAAACTCCTTGAGCTTTTAATCAGAATCGGGAAAGTAAAGAGTATTCTTGAAGTGGGAACAGCAATCGGATATTCGGCGATACGTATGGCGGGTGCGGGCGCTGAGCATATCGACACGATAGAGATAAATCATGATGCGGCGGCGTTTGCCGAAAGAAGTATAAAACGCGCCGGCTTTGAGAATAGAATACGGATATTCGAGGGAGATGCGCGCGAGGTTTTGAAAGAGCTTGACAGAAGCTATGACCTTATATTCATAGATGCGGCGAAGGCTCAGTATAACGAGTTCTTTAAGCATTGTATGAGAATGCTCAAACCGGGCGGAATTCTGTTTTCTGACAATATTTTATATAAGGGTATGACCGCGACCGATGAATTGGTTCAGCATCGGAAGATTACGATAGTTAAGAGACTTCGCCAATATGTTGATATGCTATGTGCACATCCTGAGCTTGAGACGGATATTCTTCCGCTCGGTGACGGTGTGGCGATAAGTGTAAAGGGCAGATAAGAGGAGAGATAAGAGAAATGTTTAAACGCTCTAACAGAATACGCGGATTCATAAAAAATATGGATTTTTGGTTACTGATATTCACTCTTGCGGCGGCAATCTTCGGAATAATAATGATTTCAAGTGCCGGCGGTGAGGACGGCAGACGATATGTAATTGTTCAGTCGGCGGCTTTAGTTGTCGGAATCGCCGGAATTTGTCTGCTTATGTTTCTTGATTATGAATACCTGTCAAGAATATCGGTATACCTTTCGGCGGCGGGGTTGGTTCTTTTGGTTTTGGTGCTTATTCCCGGAATAGGAAAGGTACAGAACGGAGCGAGAAGCTGGTTTGAATTCGGGCCGATTAACCTTCAGCCCGCTGAGATCGCAAAGATTATCTTTATAATTGCATTTGCAAAACAGCTTTCCGACTGTGAAAACAGAATAAATGAGCCTAAGAATATACTCGGGCTATTGTTGTTTGCGTTGATTCCTATGGTTCTGATTTTGCTTCAGCCGGATTTCGGAACAGGTTCGGTTTTCGCGGTGATTCTTGCGGCAATGCTCTTTGCGGCGGGAATAAGCTGGAAGTATATAGTTGCCGGAGTTGCGGTGCTTGCGGCGATGTGTCCGATTATGTGGTTCTTTGTGCTGCAGGATTATCAAAAGAGCCGAATAATAACCGTGTTTAATCCCGAGAGTGACCCCTCGGGCGCCGGGTATCATGTGCTTCAGTCACAACAGGCGGTTGGCTCGGGCAGGATATTCGGGTCGGGCCTCTATAAGGGTTCAAGCCAGATAAATAATATCCTCCCCGAGAGGCATACCGACTTTATATACTCGGTTGTCTGTGAGGAGCTTGGCATAATAGGTGCGGTTTTGGTTATTGCATTAATGTGCGCAATCATCATTCGCTGCATATATATAGGAATGAACGCAAGAAATTCACTCGGCAGATATATGTGTGTCGGTGTTGCGGCGATGCTGGCCTTTCAGACTTTTGAAAATATCGGAATGTGTATAGGAATCTTCCCGGTAACAGGAATAACTCTTCCGTTTTTCAGCTATGGAGGATCGTCGCTTCTGACCACTATGCTGGCAATAGGAATCGTACTCAGTGTTAAGTATAAGAGCAGAGTAATTAATTTTTGATTAGGGGGATAATAATGTTAAACTTTTTGATAAAGCATTTTATTCCAAACAGCGACGATATATCGAATCCCGAGGTGCGTGAGCGTTACGGAACGCTCGGCGGCACACTTGGGATAGTGTGTAACCTGCTGTTGTTTGCGATAAAGCTTACGGCGGGTGCGGCGATAAACAGCATAGCGGTTATATCGGACGCGTTTAACAACCTTTCTGATTTAGGTTCATCACTTGTCTCGGTGATAGGCGCACGGTTAAGCGGAAAGCGTGCCGATAAGGAGCATCCCTACGGACACGGCAGAGCGGAGTATATCTCGGCTCTCATTATATCATTTTTGATATTGTTCTTCGGGGCAGAGCTTCTTAAAAGCTCAGTCGTAAAGATATTTAAGCCCGAGGAGGTCAATCTTAACATAATCTCGATCGGACTTCTCGTCTTATCGGTTCCCGTTAAGCTGTGGATGTGGAATTATAACCGTGTTATGGGAAGAAAAATAAATTCCGCGATTCTAATGGCGGCGTCAAAAGACAGCCTGAATGACACAATCGCCACCTCCGCGGTAATCGTGTCGGCTTTGCTTGCATATGTTATACCCTTCCCGATTGACGGAATAGCAGGTGTTTGTGTATCGGCGCTTGTTATCTGGACGGGAATTCAGATTGCTCACAGCACCACCGACAGACTTATGGGGGTTGCTCCGGATGAAAAGCTGATTGAACAGATAGAAAAAACAATAACGGATGAAAAATGTATAACCGGTATGCACGACCTTCTTGTGCACGATTACGGACCGGGGCATAAAATTGCTTCTGCTCATGCCGAAATTTCGGCGGATATGAGCCTGACCGATGCTCATGATGTTATTGACAGAGTGGAACACAAGATTATGAATGAGCTGGGTGTGGATATAGTAATCCATATGGATCCGGTTCGCGGAAGAAGCAGCAAAGACCAATAATACAAATCTGTTACAATTTAGGCTAAGTATTGACTTTTGCGTTTGATTGGATTATTATATTACATAGATTAAAGAAGAGGGGTACAAATGAGATGGAAGATAACAGAAACAGAACTTCAACAGGTTCCGGCGGTCAGCACGTTAAACATAAGAAAAAGCCGAGCCGAAAATTCGCTTTAATCAGAAGTGCAGTAATTCTTGTTATAATTATTGCTGCGGTTGCATTCGGGGTAACAAAGTGCCGAAGCGGAAAGGATACCGTTGCAACAAGCCAAACACAACAGGAGGAATCCGCTCAGCCAAAGGCCAAGGAATATAATGTTCCGCCGGCGTCTGAAGAGAATGACCTTCTTAAAATCGCGAGAAACGCACAGGGAACAGCCGGCGAGAAGGTTTGCTATCTCACATTTGATGACGGCCCGACTAAAGAGGTTACGCCGAAGGTTTTAGAGGTGTTGAAGAAATATAATGTCAAGGCAACGTTTTTCTGTCTCGGAAAGATGCTCGAAGCGAACCGGGATATTGCCAAACAAGAGGTAAGCGAGGGTCATCTTCTCGCCAACCATTCCTATTCGCACGAATATAAACAGCTCTATGCCACATCAGAAAGCTTTATGGGCGAAATCGACAAGACCGAGTCGCTTATCGCGGACATCTGCGGCGAGGAACCGTTTAAGCTTATCCGCTTCCCCGGCGGAAGCTATAACGCCGGCGATCACGCGGCTGAGAAGCAGGTTTATAAGGGAAAACTGAAAGAAAACGGCTATTATTATGTAGACTGGAACTGTTTAAACGGCGATGCCGAATCGGCGCTCAAAAGCGTAGATTCGCTTGTATCAAAGGTTAAGGCAACCGCGACGGAGGATAATATAGTTATTCTGATGCACGATGCGGCGGCAAAGACCACCACGCCTCAGGCTCTCGGTCAGATTATCGAATATCTTAAATCAAAGGGATATACATTCAAGCGCCTTGATGAAATTGAGTATTATGACACCGGTGAGGAAACCACCGACGCCAATACGATGATACTGTAAAGAAAAGCTGTCTTCAGCAAGATATTGTAAAACTGCGAAAAATTTCATTTCTTTGCCGCCGCGGTGGGCATGGCGGAATCCGGGGACGGCGTTTAATTAAAAATGAAATTTTTCGTTTATCGGAGTTTATCGACACGCTCAAAAGCTCTGCCGCGGCAGAGCTTTTTTTGATTATATTAATTCAATAAATCTTCATAGGAAACCCCAAGGACTTCGCAAAGAATTTTAACCTCATAGTCGGGAACAAAGCGGAGTCCGTTTTCTATTCGGAGTATGGTGATACGGTCAAATTCATATCCCTTGAGCTGTAACGCCGCCGCAATATCGCTTTGCGTCAGATTCCTTTCCAGCCTGATTTTTTTGAGATTCTTTCCTATAATATTTTTGCTTCCGTTATGCCAATAAATCTTCATATCAATTTCCCTTTATATGGCTCTGTCTTAATTTGAAGAATCTTTGGAAGTCATATTCTCAATGGCGAAATCAATGCACTGATTGATAAACGCACTTCTGCTCAGATTGTATTTATAGGCAAGTTCGTCAATTTTCTTAAGCTTGTCCATTTCAATTCTTAATGTAATAGGTTCTTTTTTATATTGTTTTGGGATAAAATTACTCATTTTTATAAACACCTCTTGATTTATTGTAATGCTTATTATATACTATTTATAGATTTCAAAAACGAATACAAAATAGTATTAATTATATATTACAAAAAAGGAGCATTAAATATGAAAGAGCAAACGAAAATAAAAATAAGAATATTGTTTAATAAGATACTCAGAAAGATAACAAAACAGATTTTATTTAAAATATATCCTGATTAAAACCATAGCTAAGCGTCATAAAACCCGTCTTGTCCGCATAAGCATAAGTAATAACGAATGAATTGCGGAGGGCGGCTTTAAATGAACAAAATACAGGGACTAAGCACCGCCGAGGCGGAAAAATCGGCACGGGAGCACGGAAAGAACACACTGACCCCAAGAGAGAAACGAAACTTTTTTCAGACCTATATGAGTAATTATGACGACCCGATTATAACGGTTCTGCTTATTGCTTTGGGCATAAACGTGGTTTTTACTTTTTTCGGAAAGGTGGATTGGCACGAATGCTGTGGAATACTCTTATCAATCATAATTTCGACCTTTGTGTCCGCACTTTCGGAATACAGTAACGAAAATACCTTCAGAAAGCTCCAGGCCGAGGCGGAAATGACAAAGTGTAAGGTCTATCGTGACGGAAGTCTATGCGAAATTTTGACCTCGGATATAGTCTGCGGGGATTTAATTCTCTTACAGTCAGGGGATATTATTCCGGCGGACGGAAGAATAGCAGAGGGAAAGATTTCGATTGACCAGTCACCTCTCAACGGCGAGAGCAAGGAGGCGGAGAAGGTGTTTGACGGAGTGATGTCGGATAAATCCGCCTTCAATGATTTTTGGAACCGTCACAATCTCTTCCGCGGAAGCGTGGTATGCTCGGGTGAGGCAAAGATGGTTGCCGATGTTATCGGTGACAGCACTGTCTATGGAAAACTGACGCGCGAGGCACAGGAGGAGGGGAGAGAAAGTCCGCTCACCGTTAAGCTTTCAAAGCTGGCTCAGAGTATCAGTAAGTTCGGGTGTATCAGTGCCGTTGCTATTGTTCTTATCAGCTTTTTCAATAATGTGTTTATAAATCAGTGTTTTGACCCGGTTATGATTGCCGGTTACTTTACTGATAAAGCACAGGTTATATCCGATATAGTCAGCTCGCTTATAATCGGAATAATAGTGATAGTTGTCGCTGTTCCGGAGGGACTTCCGCTTATGATTGCGATTGTTTGCTCGCTTAATATGAAGAAGATGTTAAAGGCGAATGTCCTTGTCAGACGGCTGATAGGAATAGAGACCTCGGGAGGGGTGAATATTCTTTTTACCGATAAGACAGGCACGATTACAAGGGGAAAGCCGCGCGTCGTGCGCTTTTATGACGGAGCGGGCGGCGAGTATACTAACTTTCCCGAGCTTGGAGTCGAGCTTAGCAGGCTTTTTGGAATATCTGTCGCGGCGAACTCGGCGGCGAGGTTTTCGGGGAAGAAAATAATCGGCGGAAACGCAACGGAAAAGGCACTTTTGGAATTTGCGGGCCGGCGCGGCGCAACGCTTGGCGGAGCGGAAATAATAAAAAGCATACCGTTTATGTCCGAGAAAAAATATTCTATGGCGTGCGTGGACAGGGGAAAGAGGCTCACGCTTGTAAAGGGCGCGCCTGAGATAATTGTTCCGCGGTGCGGTGAATTTTATGATAAAAGAGGCGGAAGGCAAGCTCTTTCGCGCGGCGTTCTTGATGAGAAGATGACTAAGGCGGCCAGGGGCGCGATGCGGCTTATTGCGCTTGCGGCGGCGGACGGCGGATGCAGCGATGAGCTTCCGGATAAGATGACGCTTATAGGAATAGCGGCAATCCGCGACGATGTTAGGCCCGAGGCGCGGGCGGCGATAGCCGATGTTCAGCGTGCGGGAATCCAGGTGGTGATGATTACCGGTGACCGCGCCGAGACCGCGGTTGCCATAGCGGAAGAAGCGGGGCTTATGACGAGCGGAAGTGTGGTTTTAACCTCGAGGGAACTCGCGGCAATGTCAGACAGTGAGGTTAAAATGCTTCTGCCTGAGCTTCGCGTTGTGGCGAGGGCTCTTCCGTCGGATAAGAGCCGGCTTGTCAGAATTGCACAGAGTATGAATCTGGTTGTGGGAATGACCGGCGACGGCGTGAATGACGCACCCGCGCTGAAGCTTGCCGACGTGGGATTCGCCATGGGCGGCGGGGCGGAGGCCGCTGCCGCGGCGGCGGATATTGTGATTCTCGATGATAACTTCCGTTCAATCAGAAACGCTGTCCTGTACGGAAGGACGATTTATAAGAGCATAAAGAAGTTCATACAGTTTCAGCTGACAATAAACGTTGCGGCGGTGACGGTGTCGATGATAGGCCCGATAGTCGGGGTTGAAAAGCCGCTTGATATTTCTCAGATGATATGGACGAATCTGATGATAGACAGCCTTGCGGCTATTGCCTTCGGCGGTGAGCCCGCGCTCAATCGGTTTATGGGAGAGAGGCCGAGAAGGCGTGATGAGAGCATAATTGACAAAAAAATGTGGAGCGCAATAATTGTTGACGGACTTTACATATGCGCGCTGAGCCTTGTTTTCTTTATATCCCCGTATATAAGGGGTCTTTTCAGACAGGCGCCGAACGATATTTATTTTTACACCGGGTATTTCACGCTGTTTATTTTTATAAGTATCTGTAACGCCTTTAACGCGCGATGTGACGGAATAGATTTGTTTGAAAATCTGGCACTTAACAAACAATTCCTGATTGTGATGGCCGGAGTGGCGGCGGTTCAGGTGCTTATGACGTATTACGGCGGAAGCATATTGAGAACTGCGGGACTGAATTCATCGGAATGGATAGCGGTTGTTCTTCTTGCGCTTACGATATTCCCGATAGATATTATAAGAAAGCTGGCTGTGCGCAGACTTTAAAATTCGGAATAGCGGCACGGCGTTTTGCATAATATATTAGAGATAAAACGACATCGGGGGCGGTTGAATGAAGCGGTGGATTGCGGCGCTTGCTATAATAATAATCGGAACAGTAAACAGTATGACCGTGCTTGCGTCTGTCGGCGTATCGGCAAGGTCGGCAATTCTGATTGAGAAGGACTCGGGAAGGGTTCTGTTTGAAAAGAATTCGGAGGAGAAGCTTCCTATGGCAAGCACAACCAAGATTATGACGGCGGCTGTCGCTTTAGAGAGCCGGGAACTCGACTGCGAAATCGAAATTTCGGAGAGCGCAGCCGGGGTCGAGGGGTCAAGTATGTATCTTCAAAAGGGTGAGGTTATGACTCTTCGCGACCTGCTTTACGGTCTGATGCTGTCATCGGGGAACGATGCGGCGGTTGCCATAGCCGAAGATATTGCAGGCTCCGGGGAGAAGTTCGCCGAGCTTATGAACGAAAAGGCAGCCCAAATCGGAATGAAGAATTCGCACTTCACGAACCCGAACGGACTCCCCGACGAGAATCATTATTCAACGGCCGCAGATATGGCGCGACTATGCGCCTATGCAATGAAGAATCCGACCTTTTGTGAGATAGCCGCGACAAAAAACTATAAGATTTCCGGCGGAAAGGTCGCATATCCGCGCGCTCTTTCAAACCACAACAGGCTTCTTAATATGTATGACGGATGTGTCGGTGTAAAAACGGGATTTACAAAGGCGGCGGGAAGGTGTCTTGTCAGTGCGGCACAGCGCGGCGGAATGACGCTCATCTGTGTGACGCTTAATGCACCCGATGACTGGAATGATCATATGAGCCTTTTTGACTATGGCTTTTCAACATATAAATATACCAAAATCGCCGACAGCGAAATCCCGGCCTGCGGGGTGGCGGTGAACGGTTCGGCGGACGGAGCGGTTCCGCTCTATCCCGAGAGAGATGTGTTTTATCCTCTTGCCGAGGGGGAAGGCTTTTCGGAGGAGACACAAACATACCCCGAGCTTTCGGCGCCGATGCGAAGCGGTGAGACAGCGGGAAAGATCTCGGTCACAATTTGCGAGTCTGAGTCGGGTGCGAGAATAGGAACGGCCGAGCTTCCGCTGATAGTAAAAAATGATGTCGAATGTGTGGGGGCGGCGGCATATAAGAACAGCTTTATCGAGGAGATGCGGCTGTTATTCGGATGCTGGCTCAGACTGTGTTCGTGAGTGCGTATTCCGGTTTAAATATTAATGCTGTGCAGTATAATGTCCGGACTAAAGCCTCGGGTTTTGTTAAAGGTGAACAAATTAAATGTGTTTTTTGGGATTTTGTCAGCCAAAGAGTAAGGAAAAAAATATTGCAAAAAAAAGTCTTTTGAGATATAATAATACCGTATAGGTGATTTTCGCCGATACGGTATTTTGATGTATATGAGAGGATTTGGTTCTGTGCTGAGATTACAGAAATATCTTGCTGAATGCGGGGTGGCGTCACGCCGCGGAGCGGAAGCTTTAATAAAAGAAGGAAGGGTCAGAGTCAACGGTGAAACCATACGCGAAATGGGCGTACAGGTGGACGAGGATAATGATATTATTGAGTTTGACGGGGCGAGGGTCAAGCCTCAGAAGAAAATGATTTACATTATGTTAAATAAGCCTGAGGGGTTTGTGACCACCGTTTCGGATGACAAGGGCCGCGATACGGTTATGAGCCTTGTTTCAGATATTCCGGCAAGAATATATCCGGTCGGCCGTCTTGATTATGATACAGAGGGTCTGCTTTTGATGACAAATGACGGGGATTTGACATATAAGATTACACATCCTAAAAATAATGTAGAAAAAACCTATGTTGCGGAAGTCAGCGGAAATATAAATATGGATACGATTACGCGGCTTAGATGCGGCGTTGTGGTTGACGGAGTGCGGACAAGTCCGGCTAAGGTTGAAGTTATCGGGGCAACAAGACTTGGAACAAAGCTTAAAATCACTATTCACGAGGGCAGAAACCGCCAGGTGAGAAAGATGTTTGAGGCGGTGGGATGTCTGGTTAAACGCCTGACCAGAACCGAGGAGGCGGGACTTAAATTAGGTCACGTTCCGCTCGGAAGATGGAGAAAGCTGACCGAACCCGAAATAAATATGCTTAAAAAGATTGGAACGGGGAAGAAAACCTCGGCTCAGAACAGCCGAAGAATCTTTAATTCCAAAAACGGCGGAAAAACCGCCGGAGGAAGAACTAAAAATTCGGGTGGCAGAGGAAGAAAAACTAAATAAGAAACAGATTAAATTTATATATAGTCGGGAGACCGGCAAGTACATTAAGGAGGAGACTTAACGATGGGTAAGTTAAATGATTTACAGCAGAAGCGCTTAACCATTGAACAAGGCGGCGGAGCTGAAAAGATTAAACAGCAGCACGAAAACGGCAAGAAGACAGCAAGAGAGAGAATAGCTATGCTTTTTGACGAAGGAAGCTTTGTTGAGGTTGACGCATTTGTAACTCACCGCTGCGGTGAATTTAATATGGCGGATAATTATGCCCCCGCAGAAGGTGTAGTAACGGGTTACGGTACGGTTGACGGCCGGCTTGTATATGCGTATTCACAGGATTATACCGTTATCGGCGGCTCAATCGGCGAAATGCACGCGGCTAAAATCTGCAAGGTTATGGATATGGCGCTTAAGATGGGTGCTCCGGTTATCGGAGTTTGCGATTCGGGCGGAGCAAGAATCCAGGAAGGCGTTGATGCGCTTAAAGGTTTCGGTGATATTTTCTATCACAATGCGATTGCATCGGGAGTTGTTCCTCAGATTTCGGTTGTGCTCGGCCCGTGTGCCGGCGGAGCGGTTTTCTCACCCGCAATGACCGACTTTATTGTTATGGCCGATAAGACAAGCCATATGTTTATTACCGGACCGTCGGTTGTTAAGGCGGTTACGGGAGAGGATGTCAGCTTTGATGACCTCGGCGGAGCAGAAACGCACGCGACGAAGAGCGGCGTTGCGGGAATCAGATGTGCTACGGAGGAGGAGTGCTTCAGTCAGGTTAAAAACCTGCTTTCATACCTGCCTTCAAATAATCTGGAAACAGCGCCGGCCTATGAGTGCACAGACGATTTAAACAGAGTGTCTGAGGCGCTTGACAGCATCATCCCCGAGAACGGTTCGTATGACGTGAAGGGTATTATAGCCGAGGTTGCTGACAACGGCGAGTATATGGAAATATTTCCTCAGTATGCGGAAAACCTCGTTACCTGTTTTATCAGGCTGAACGGTTCCACCGTCGGGGTTTTGGCAAATCAGCCGTCGGTTAAGTCCGGCTCGCTGGATTGCGCTTCATCAGAGAAGGGCGCAAGATTCGTCCGTTTCTGCGATAGCTTTAATATTCCGATTGTCACTTTCACGGACGTTCCGGGATACCTTCCGGGAACCGAACAGGAGTACGGCGGCATCATCCGCCATGGGGCAAAGCTTTTATATGCTTTCTCAGAGGCGACGGTGCCTAAGGTGAACGTTATACTTAAAAAAGCATACGGCGGCGCATATGTCGCTATGAACAGCAAGCATCTGGGTGCGGATATGGTATTTGCGTGGCCGACAGCAGAAATCGCTGTTATGGGTCCCGAAGGTGCGGCAAATATAATCTTTAAGAATGATATTGCGGCATCGGATAATCCGATACAGACCAGACAGGAAAAGATTAAGGAATACACAGATAAGTTCACGAATCCTTATATGGCGGCGGCACGCGGATACGTTGATGATGTAATAGAACCCGACTCGACTCGCCCGAGGCTTATTGCCGCTCTTGAGATGCTTATGAGCAAGAGAGATTCAAAGCCGGCTAAGAAGCACGGCAACATTCCGATGTAAGGGGGTATATTTTATGTCTGTAACAGAAGCGCTCGGCGAAGGCGTAATGGTCACGGTTGTGGGCCTGATAATAGTATTTTCGGTGCTTATTATACTTATGCTTGTTATGATGGCTATGAAAAAAATATTCTATAAAGAGCCGGAAAAGGCAGAAACAAAGGCTGACGAGGTTCAGAAAACTGTTCCCTTGCAGGAACAATCACCGGAAGAACAGCCGGCGGAGGACCCGAATTTGATTGCGGTTCTGGCGGCGGCCGTTGCGGCAAGCTTAAACACATCTGCATATAATCTTAAAATCAAATCGTACAGACGAATCGACAATAACACCCCGGCATGGAATAAGGCGGGATTGAGAGATGCAATCGATTCAAGATATTAAATTGTGACTATGCCATAATTGGCTTAACCCGCGTGAACACGGGAATTTATCAGATTAGTTTAACCCCGCACGAACGCGGGAAAATTATCAGATTGGCTTATCCCGCGCGAGCGCGGGAAATTATCAGAAAGGT
>CAJKNM010000043.1 GCA_905201285.1 uncultured Eubacteriales bacterium
AAACGCAATAGAAGCAGTATATCCAAGGACGGAGATACAACAGTGCATAATACATCAAATTCGCAACACAACAAAGTTTGTATCATACAAAGATATTAAGACTTTATCGGCTGATTTGAAGAGGGTTTATGCGGCGGTTGATGAACAAACCGCACTTTCGGAACTTGACAATTTTGATGAAAAATGGAGTTCGAAATATCCTAAAATAGCCATTTCGTGGCGAGCGAATTGGGCTAATTTATCGACATATTTCAAGTATCCGGAGGCGGTCAGAACCTTGATTTACACAACGAATGCAATAGAGGGATTTATATCGATTCCAAAGCTTTTACAGTATTCAGTCTTATCGGCGATAATGTTAAGCATAAGCTTTTTAAGACTGTATATACCACCCTCCCACGAAAGAGAATAGCCACAGCACAGACCGCTGTATGCGTCCACACAGGCTGTCAGAACAGGTCTTCCTATTACATCGCCTGTATTGTTCACAAGGTATATATCACATATTGTTGAATCAATCATCCCCTTTCCGACAGATTGTGCAAAGGCGTGTACCCCGTCACCGAGCAGAGGTCGGTTATTCCTTTGATAATTTTTCAGGCCGTTTCGGGATATGTAATAGTTTTGCATATTCTTCGTTTTTCTATAGAAGTATCTGAACTGATAGAATGTCGGATAGGTTTCAGCCAACTCACCGTTTTCGTCACAGTATCTATTCTTTAGCATAAAAACATATGCCGTCTTTAAGCTGTTTTTGTTTTGCGTATAGAAAAACTTATTCAATGCCCAACGCATATTCTTTTCATCTCGTGAAAGTTCAGGTCTGTTTTCATTTTTCTTTGGCAGAAACACAGTCCTCGTTTGATACACAAGATACAAGCACAGATATTTGCGTACGGTTTGCTTGTTCAGATTGTACAACAATGCTGATTCATTTATCTTTTGTGTTCGGGTCTTGTAGTCGGAAACACAAGGCAGGATTTCGGCTATCACATTGAATTTCTCGTTTATATGCTTTTGCTCATTTAAGCTGAGTGCTTTAATATCGGGAACAGTCATATCAGCAAGAGCGAGAAATTCTTTCTCGGTACATCGGTCATAGTTTTCTATCTCATCTGCCTTTATCCATTTGGGCATTGTACGTTTAACGCAGTCAATCACAAATACATAGTCATCGTTTGAGTCCAGTATTCTGTATATGTTATTATCTTTTTTGATAAGTTTACATTGCATCAATAACCAACCCCCAATCCGAAATACCCCTATCCTGCCAATACCTTTGAGATGAATCAAGAAGCTTAACGGTGAGCGGTTTTGAAATCTGCTTTCTGTACACACATTCTCTGACGAAAACCTCACCATTTGTTTTTGTACATACAAAATCGCTTGTATATTCACCGATTTTCAAACCGTCTAACGGCACATTACAACGATACTCCCTCACGCAATCGTCATTTTCGAGCAAATCCGCAAACGCAAATTGGATTGGGTCATATGTTCGGCATACCTCCGTGCATTTTGACATCTGTCGTTTTGTACAACGACCTTTGAAATTTTTCTTTCTCATTTTAACCTCCGAGTTTTGGACTTTTGGCAATAAATGTATCCCAAAAACGTTCCCAAAAACGCAGGAAATCCCCCAAAAACGTCTTGATTTTCCCAAAACGAGGTTGATGATATTTTTCGGAAACGCTGAAAGTAGTGATTTTACCGCACTTGACAGAGTTTTTTTGACTTTCCCAAAAACACAGCTGAAAAATTTTACTATGTTGTGAGGCAAGTTCAAACAGCGTAAGGGCAATGCCCCATATTCTGTTAAATTCACTCTGACCGGGTGCGATAAAATTCCGGTTTTATTGCTCTAAAATCCGTGATTTCAAGGTTTATACTAAAATTTGTGCTAAATTAAAAACCTCAAAGAATTTCTTCTTCAAGGTTTTGTTGTTTTGTCTCTTTGCTATTTTGTTTTGTCCTTTGACATAGTATAAAACCTCTATTAACATCATACTACATTATTTTCTAAAATGCAAGACCTTTTTAAAGTTTAGAAATATTTACTTCACAAAAATTATTTTTATTTCATTCCAGACATCCATCAGATAAGATAGAATTCCAAAAATACTTTTACTCCAAAAATGTAAATTAGCAATTTAAATATGAAAATCCAAGAGTCGGTTTGTTCTTATGCAAACTGACTCTTTTTATATATAAAACAATATTACAGAAAGCGAGATGATATATTAAAACCCTATAATCTATTACAAAAAACATTACAAACATTAAACAAATGAAAGGATTTTTAAAATGAAACAACAAAACGAATGCACATACTGTGGGTATGTATATGAAACCGATAGCATGTATTTAGTCAATGGCAAATATTACTGTTCTGATTGTGTGGGAATATGCGACAACTGCGGTTCAGCCGAGCTTTATGATGACCTGACAGTCGTAAATTATGACAGAGATGATACAAGATGTATTTGTTCGCATTGTTTGAATTCAAGCGCATTTTTCCAATGCAATGACTGTAACCAATACTATGCTAATCACAGGTATTACGGCAGCTATTTAGGCAGGAATATATGCGAAAATTGTTCCGACAATTATGGCATATGTGATGAATGCGAAAATATTTTTCCCATAGACGAACTGGAATACTATTCACATCGTGATGCGCATCTTTGCGCCGATTGTATTCGTAATATAGAAGAAGATATGTCAGATCTGATAAACGATTATTCTTACAAGCCTTCCCCGATATTTTATGGTGAAAGCAACGACAATTGCTTCCTCGGAATTGAACTTGAAGTAGATAATGAAACAGATTCATTCAAATCAGAAAAGACGTACATTGCGGCGAAATATTTAACCGATACATATGGCGAAAAACTGTATCTAAAGCATGACAGCAGTCTAAGTCACGGTTTCGAAATAGTATCTCACCCTTGTTCCGCCGACTATCATATCAGCCAATTTGGCTGGAATGACATTTTAAACATTTGCAAGTCACACTCGCTTTTATCTCATGACACGACAACCTGTGGTTTGCATATACACATAAGCAGAGAATTTTTCGGAAGCACCCAAAACGAACAGGACTTGCATATCGCAAAACTTATACTTCTTATAAGCAAGTTTTATTTCAGCCATATTCTCAAATTCAGCCGAAGAAAAGAACATGAGCTTCATTGGTGCAAAAACCCAGAAATCAACTATGAAAGCAATGATAATGAAAAAACAATTATCGACAAGATGAAGTGTTGCAAGTCAAACGGTCGCTATCAAGCCATTAACCTTGAAAACGCAAGCACTGTTGAATTTCGTATATTTAAAGGTGCATTGAACCTAAACACATTTCTTGCCGTAATACCATTTGTAATTGTAATAAGCGATTACGCTAAGAAATCAAAACTTTCCGACATTCCTTGCACATCGTGGAAGGATATTTTTATGTCCTCAAACTATAAAGAATTAAATGAATATTTAAAAAGAATGGAGCTGATATAAATGTGTATCATCATTGCAAAAGATAAGGGCATTTCTATACCTGACAGAACGATACTTAAAAATTGTTTTGATAATAATCCGGACGGAGCAGGCGTTATGTGGAATGAATCCGAATTTGTTCATATTCAAAATGGGTTTATGCTTTGGAAAGACTTTGACGAATTTCTAAACTCTCTGTCAAAGCGTATTGATTTAAAACTTGCAAGCGTTGTTATGCACTTCAGAATCACTACCCACGGCAGGACAAGTCCTCAAAATTGCCATCCGTTTCCCATAAGCACAAAAGCTCGTTATCTCAAAGCAACATCATTTAAAACCGCTGTCGGCGTGTGCCACAACGGCATAATTCCGATAAAATGCGCTCATGGTTTAAGTGATACACAGACATATATTTTAAAGCGTATGTCAAAGTTAAAAAGCAAATTTTATAATAATCCCCGAATCTTAAAACAAATTGAAAATGAAATTCAATCCAAGATGTGTCTTTTATCAAAAGACGGCAGGATTCATCTTATTAGAAACTTACCATGGACAAGCTTGAATATTTACTCGACTTATATGATATTGAACTACATAAACGCCTTATGTACAAAAAATCAAATCGAGTACAGGAACTGAAATTGACGGAAGAACGCATTTCGGCTCTTGAAGAAATCATCAAAATTATCGAGAAACATAATTAGTTCAAAAAGGTGTACGTTTTCGGACGCACCTAAAATGCAGCAAAAACAGTCCGTAAAGGTCTTATTTTAATTTACGAATATGTCCGTATATCAAACAACATTTACGGACTGTTATTTTATCAGGAAAGGAATTTTAACATGAACAAAACTTATTATTATGCAAGAGTATCAACAACCGAACAAAACCTTGACAGACAAATAGAATTATTCCGCTCTCTCGGGGCGGAGGACAGAGATATTATCACCGATAAACAATCGGGCAAGAGCTTGAACAGAACAGGCTATAACGCCCTCAAAAACGCCATTTTAAGGGCAGGCGATACATTGGTAATCAAATCACTTGACAGGCTCAGTCGAAGCAAAACAGATATAAAAAATGAGCTTAAATACTTCAAGGATAACAATATTCGCCTTAAAGTTGCTGACCTTCCCACAACAATGATTGACTTAGCAGATGAACAGTCCTGGGTTATTGATATGGTTAATAATATTATGATTGAGGTTTTAAGCTCTATCGCCGAACAGGAGTATAATACAATCCACCAACGGCAGAGCGAAGGCATTGCCGCCGCCAAAGCCAAAGGCAAGCACCTCGGCAGACCTAAGCTTATTAAACCCGATAATTGGGATTCGGTTATATCCGAGTATAAGGAAAGCCGCATCACAGCCAAAGAGGCAATGACACGGCTTAACCTTAAACGCTCATCTTTTTATAAGCTACTGAAATCCGAGAATGAAAGGAGCTGATAATTATGCCGTTTCCCAACTCAAAATTTTATGATTCATCATAGGAAACACCTGTCAGCAACCGCTCCAACCCCTAAAATTTTATAAAAGCATCGAAAACGGGGGGAGATTTTTTCGCCGCCGGCGGCTTTTACAAAGAAATCCTGTAAACATATAGTGGATTTATCAGTCTTTGTTTTCAACAAGGTTCAAGTTGCCGCCGTGATTATACTTTTTAACCATATAACTCTACATATCCAAACTATTTTCATTAAGCAAAAAGTCAAATATCCCCATAGCGGTAATGCCGCTGTCATCGCGTTTAAGTTTAATATCTTCTACTCCATTTTTAGTCGACATCACAGATTTTTATGGCTTAATTATAACATATTATTACCCAATGGTCAATAATTTAGAACAGATTTAGTCTAAGTGTGGTAAAAAAATTCTAAAAGGAACAAAGGAGCCTGATCTTACAAGGCAAGTCTCGAAATCCGTCAATAACCAAACAGATTTTCAGACAGATCGAGCCTTAATTTTAATTATTCACTTGAAGAGTGAGTCTTCCTTTTTCGCCCCGCGTTAAGGCATATAAGGCGGATGCTCCGCCGCTTTTTATGCTATACTCACCCATGTGTCCCCTAAAAGTAAACTCGCCGTTTTCATCGGTTTTGCCCGATGCTTTTGTCTCCCATTCACCTTTAACAAGCTCACGCCAGACATTATACGTTAGCTTCTCGTTAAAGTCATCATCCAAAAGCAGGCCTCTGTCCTCGTTCCGGTCACAAACCCCCCAGGTAAAAAAGGCTGTCACTTTTGGGTTACTGTATATGGCGATAAGAATATCACGAACCAAATCGGCCTCCATCTGAGACTCGTCCTCCTGTCTGACAAGATTATCCGCCGTCATTGTTCTTATGTCAAATTCCGTTATCGTTACCTCGTCCACGGAATTCGCAACAGTGTCTATCTGATTATATAAATTCTGAGGATAAATAATTCCGCGGAGGTGACATTGAATTCCCCCGCCATCTATTTTAGCACCGCAATTTTTCAAATCGCCAATCATATCGGCAAAGCTCCTTGTCGCCTTATCCTGGCTCGGGAAGCCGCTTATCGCACAGCTATTCACATACGCCTTTGCCTGTTTTGGGTTCTGTTTATTGTACTTATCAAATGACTTAAACCACTCGGCGGCGAAGGTGTTCCCATACATATTTCTGAACTGATACACCGTATCGGGCTCGTTTAATACATCCCAATGGTCAAAGTCTGTGAATTTTTCCATTCGGTCTTTTATATATGCGTCAAACTGAGCCTTTTTCGATTCCTCGGTTCCGCCGTATATGTTTTCGTACATATTCCACTTTCTGCACTCTGCGCTATTATCATTCCACATAAATCCGCGCTCATCATAGACAAGGGCATGACCTCTTATAAACATATTATGCGCTTTAGCAAAATCATACACATTTTTTGTGTCCACCTCGTTATATGAGCCGAGCTTTACATAACTCGCTGTGATTCCGTTAAAATTATCAACAATATATGGGCTTATCCTGCTGTCGTTATATCCGCCCTCCTCCGTCCCGAATATGAATGAGCTTTTTGTCATATCGGCAGTCACTCTTGCACCCTTTATCGGACTTCCGTCCTTATCGACAACCTTCACCGTAAGCTCATTCGTTCTGTATTTTGAAATCCGCTTTAACGCCTGCTGTCTCCAGAGTGCATTTTCTTCCCTACCCTTATATGAGCCGCTTTTATCGTAATTGTTTTCAAGAGAGGAAAGCCGCACTGTCTTTCCGTAATTAATTATCTTTAAATCTGCTATCTCAACCGTCTGCGGCTTAAAGCCGCAATGAAGGGCAAGCCACGCTCCGCCTGTCGCAACATCAGCACCCGCCTCAACGGGAATGTAATATTTCTTCCATTCGGAACTTACCTTAACCTCATCATAAATATCCTTTTCCCAGCTGTCTGTCCTTTCAAGCGTCACACCGACATACGCAAAGCCCGTATCATCGGTTATCCTCGCTGCCCTCGCCCAAAACGACATCACAAGAACATCCCGATATGAATATTTAAGGCTTGTGTATACCGGCTTACTGCTCGTTCTGTACGAAAATTCTGTCACAGGCTTGGTTTCGGTTGTCATTCTTAAAACCCTTCCGAATCTTTCGTCCGCATATGCCTTTATCTCATACCTACCGCTCTCGCCCATGTTCAGGTTATAGATTTTATTTCCGTCAATAACCTCGCGCCCTCCCGTAAGCGAATCCATCATTTTGTCATAGTCAACAATCCTTTCGGGTCGACGCACCGTTGCTTCGGCGGTTCTTCCGCTAACGCTTACCCCGTACAGACAGTCAAAGTATTCCGCCGAAACATACAAATCACCGTCTTTGGCCTCTATCGGGTATGACAGTTCTATGTTTACATCATCATAATACGCCGTATAACCGCTTTTCGGAATCTCAATATCCGCTCCGTTAAAGCTTCCGGTGATTTTATCGTTTTCAGTATTAAACCTAACGCCGATTTTGTTTAAGAAATCGGCCGTGCTGAAGAGAATGACCCCGTCTTTCTCGATTGACTTAGGAATTATACTGACCTTATCCTCATGCATATCGGTATAGTGAAGCGTTGTACTTTCTGTGAATGACATTTTTTCGCCTACCGTCACGCCTTGCGCCTCTCCGCCGTTTATCTGAAGCATCCCCGTATACGGTGCATAAAAATCTCCTGTAACATTCTCATATGTCGGCATCCAGCTGTTGTCTGACTTCATAAGAAGCGTATCTTCAATACCCCTTATTCTAACCGGGCGCAGACTTGACATATCCTTAAACGCAAACAATTTAAGACAGCCGCCCGCGGCACCGCTTATTCCGTCAAGCCTTAAATTATAGGTATGGGTGTCATCCTGTTTTAAATCCGCCGTCTCTGTTTCGGCGGAGATGAGCCTTCCCGAATTATCATAGACCGCCGCAATAAGAGCAAGAGAGCCAATATCCTCATACACCGAGCTTATGGGAACCGACACGGTGAAGCCTCCGCTTGCTGCGGCGGCTTCGTAATCGGTGAGTTCTCTTCCGTTCGGGTCGGTCACCCTCACCTCCCCGGCATACGAGCTTTGGCTCACGTATTTAACCACGGGATTCCAATAGGTTCGCTTCTCCCAGAAGTCATAGTCATAGTGTCCGCCTCCGGTGTGAACCTCGAAATAGATTTTATCCCCCTTTTTTACATCAAGAAGGGTTTCGTCTACGTTCACCGCTCCTACGCTTGTTCCGTCTCCGCCGGGGATTCTCGCACCGTTTAAGTCCGATGACACGGGCCACACCTTGCGTCCGTTGTACATAACCCTCGCGAAGGCACCCTGCATATTATTTTTGGTTGAGCCTAAAATCCTGCTTTTTCCGCTTCCGTCATCGGCCGTTATTGAAATCTTCCCCGTATGCGGCGCGGTAAAGGTTCTCACCGCACGGGTCGTAATCTGAGGCGAGTATGTTCCGTCTACATTTCTCTCGGGGCACATATAATATTTTCCCACCGAGGCGGCAAACTGATAGTTTGTATCATTATGTTCAACCCACGCCCTGCCTTGTCCGCCCGATAAGTCATCGGAATATCCCGATATCCAGCCGCACGGGTTTTTCATATCCCGATAGCCGTCTTTCGTTCTATAATACTGCCACGTCCACGGCCCGCTCCGAGGGCTTCTACTGTTATAGCTTTCATCAAAGCTATCGGAGGCCTTGTATACCGGCAGGGATTCCTCCGCACTGACCGCCGTGTCCGATTCTGCACCGAATTTTTGGGCGGTCTCGGGCGGCACAAGCTGAAAAATGAATATAACCGCCAGTATTAAATACGCCGTTCGCTTACGCATACTCCAACCCCCTTAATAGGTTTTATTTATACACGATAATCATATCCGCGTTCCCCTCGAGGTGTCTCATAAATATTCTGTCTCCGGTCTTTATGTCCATTGCCGAGCCAAGCTGGATAGTATTTTTTTCGTTTTTGTCATACATATACACCTTAGTATCCGACCCAAGCGGAACCGTTCTGTTCCACGCGGAAACGGGGAATGCCCCCTCGCCACCCTCGGCGTCGGACGGAAGATGGTTGTTTACCACTATTCCGTATCGGTTTACCTGTTGAACCGTTCCGAGCGAATACAATGTGTTCGCCATAAACATGGTCTTTGTCACACCGTATCCCCATCTTCCTATCATAAGCGAATCCGTCTGAGTGTTGTCCTCCATCGCTTCAAACTTACAGTTTGAACCGCCTAGATACTGTATGACAAAATTCGTCACGATTCCGTTATCCTGATTAACCGTAATAACGCTTCCTTCGGGAATTTCACTCCACTTTGTCACAGCCCATACATCCTCGACCTCTTTTTTCAGAGCATCTCTGAGGGTGCCGCCTGAGGTTCCTCTGTTGTTTCCGTATACCCACGCCATACAGTTATAATAATTTGTATTCATTGTATAGCCGGGATCCTCGCATATCAGCGTCTTTCGGTCAATACTTCCGTCATCGTTACGGCTCCACGCATAAATGGCATAAGCAATCTCACCCTCTTTATGCGGATGCATAACCGTTCCCGTACTCTCTACCAGGTACGCCGTATTATTAACGTTTACCCATGCGCGGTCTAAGTCCTGTCTCTTCTGATACAGAACGGCAAACCCAATATGATAATCGCTGTCTGCATTATAGAGCATTCCCTTATAATGCTCGCCCGGCGAGCCTGTTCCGACCGAACAACGCTCATCATCATCCGTGCATACGGTAAAGCACACCGTATCGGTGTCGAAGTAATAGCGACTGTTTCCGACCGCGCTTCCGTTAATCGTGGATAGATTCATCTCTGTCTCAGAGAAATCCTCGGTAAGCGTCAGTCCCTCACATCCGACGACCCCTGTGCCCGCCTTGCTCTCATCGGCGGTAGTTATTTCTTTTACTTCGCCGTTCTTGCCTGTCGAAATCCGAACAAGCTGTGGCTTTATGCTTCCGTCCGCCTTAAAGAATGTGTTTCCCGTCATCACCGTATCGGCAGGAACCTTCTTTCCGTTCAGCTTAAACTCGGATTCAACCGTTGTGCCTACAACCTTTCCCGTTTTCGACAAATACTTTATCGGGTATGAGCCGAATGCCCCCCTGCTTCCTATCGCTATAATCGCCGCATATTCATCGGTCTCTTCCGAGGGAATCGCACCTACCACCCTTCCGAAGCAGTCAAAGAACGCCGACACCTTATCGCCGACCGAAAGCTTTGAATGCATAAGGCTGTTTGTTTTGAACTCCTTTGTTGTCTTATACTCAACGCCGTCAATAGTTATATACTTCATATCCTCGCGGCTCGTGGTATAAATTCCGTTTACCTTTTTTATATTATGAATAATCTTGTTATAAACGCCGCTCTTGCTCTGTCTGAGCGATAGAACGTCATACTGTCCGACATCACGCCAGCTCGCCGCCTTTCCGTCATCCTCTATGAACGGATAGCCATCATCGAAAAAGTCGTCAAAGTTATACGTGTTATTGTTATAGTCAACCAATGTATACGAAACCTTTCCGTTACTCGCGTGCCACACAAGAACGGGCGTATAGCGGCTTATAACAACCGTATCGTATACCTTATCATCATTTGAATCGATAAGTGAATAATACGCGTCTTCAACGTCTAAATCGTCTCTGTTATAAAACGGAACAAGCTCGCCGTTATACACTACATTTACCGTTGCTGAAAGCTGAGCCTTCTGCTTCTTATCTCTTGAATCATAATAAGGAATCGTTCTCTCGGTTATTCCGCCGAGGTCAATATCGTCGCTTTCCAGCTCTAAAACGCTGTTTTTATCGGCAATAATCTCAAGTGCCAGGAGCTTTCGGTCATCCTTTTCTTTTACGAAACCCCTTGCATACCTTCCGATAACGGTGTCCGGGTCGGGAAGCTGTTTATATGTATACTCTGTGTTTCCGAGTATCACTTCTTCGGGTTCAAGCTCATTTTTTGTGGTCATATTCAGCTTTCCCGAGGCAAACACCACCCCTTCGACCGTAACAATATTCATATAGGTATAAGCCGCAGTTTTATTCTCTTTTATCTCATATTTAACCGTATCTCCCCAATTAACCGCATCCATCATATCCGCCTCAAACAAGGTGTTGTATAACATCTTCACAAAGTCCGCCGTTTTAAGATAGTCACCGCGGCCGGCTGAAACGCCTTTGAGGATTCCGACTCTGTTCGCCATTCTGTAAACCGAACTCGCGTTATATGCGCCGCCTGTTGCCTTAGTATAATTTGTATACCCAAGAATATCGAGCATAACCGCCGCCGTTTGTGCCGCTGTCAATTGTGAATCCCTATATGTTTCGTTAAGGAACTTTATCGTCTCCGCCTTTGTTCCCGTCACCCTTGTTATTACGTCATCTATCAGGGACTTTGTCACATCGCTGTCCGCGGTGTAACCGGAGATGATTCCGAGTTCGCTTAGAACCGCGGCTTTTTCCTCGGCCTGTTCATCGGCCTTAACAGCGGTTTTTTCGTCCGCAAATACGCAAACCGGACTTATGCAGGTAAGCGCCAATATCAATGAAAGTAGAAAATTTAACATTCGCTTCATTTAACCGTACCTCCGCTCTATAAAGTATTTGTATTCTTCAGAATGCCATAGATAATCTTTGCCGCTTCCGAGCGGGTTATACTTCCGTTCGGGTTAAAGCTCCCATCTTCATAACCGTTGATTATTCCGGCCTTTTGAAGTTTTAAAACAGCGTCCGACGCATAGTCCGAAATATCGGCCTTATCCGAAAAGTCCGCCGCCTCGGCCGTGTCGGTCAGGACAAGTCTTGCCGCTTCCTTTGCACGCATCAGAATAACCGCCGCGTCTTGTCTGGTAAGAGGTTCGCCCGTGCCGAAGCTATGCTCGGAAACACCGTTTATCAACTTAAATCCGACCCCTGTCTCGATATAGCTGAAGAACCAATCGTCACGGTTCACATCATCGAACGAGATGTCCGCCGCCGGTGCGGCCTCATTCTTTCCGATTTTCAGCGCTTCGATTACAACCTTCAGGAACTCCTCACGGCTGATTTTGTCATTCGGACGGAAGTGTCTGTCTCCGTCGCCGCTCATGATTCCCTTATATGCGACATAGTCAATATACGGCTGTGCCCAATCCGACATAAATACATCGTCGAAATACTCACTTTTGGTTTCAGTCTCGCCCTTTGTTCCGATTTCCTTTCCCGGGTCGTTCTCGTTGAGGTCCGGTGAAATGCTGACTGAGCCGCGTGTTCCGCCGCCTCCGCCGCCTCCGCCGCTGCCGCTGCTGCCGCCGCCGTTTCCGTTCGGGGTAACAGGTTCAGACTCGTTTTTGTCAACCTTATTTACCGCTGAAGCAAAAGCGCCGCTGAATTCCTTAATCGACTTGTATTCTTCGCCGCTTTCCTTTATCAGGAGCTTTATAACCTCATATTTGTCAACCGAGGTATACTTCCCCGTGAGGTCTATGTCAAGCTCTTTTGGATATTTTTCGATTATCTCCTGCATATTCTTACGGGTCGCCGAATTTACACTTCCGAGCGCCTCGGCTCTGTTCAGCACCGTTTCAAGCTGTTTTATGCTGTTTATCGGATTGTTCACCGCGTCCTGTGCCAGGTAGGTAAACGCCCTCATTATTGAGGCATCCCCCGATTCGATAAACGCCGAATATGTCAGTCCGAAATCCTTTTTATGTCTTTCAAGAATACCTAAAACCTTATCCGCCGACGCCTTTTGAAGCTCGGAAAGCGCGCACGCATTCCGGAAGCACCTTTCGACATCCCCGGCGGACTTTGCCGACTTATCTATGAGATTCACAAGGCTTTTTAACACATTTGGGGAATCACCCGCATAAACCGCGTCGGTGAAGTCAATAACCCAAACCCTATTGTTGTATTCATCAAGGACAGCCTTAACGCCGCTCACATCCGCGCTGTTCAGCTTCGAGAGGGCCTCGTCTCTCACATCCTTGTCCGCTATGGCAAAGTAGCTGATGTTTCCGTCAAGCTCACCGCCGCCGCTGACAATCTGATACAAGCCCGCGGTGTCCGCCTTGAACTTAAACTCTCCGCCGTTTTTCAGGGTTTCGGCCTTATAGACATCGGTGATTGAACCGTTTTTCATGCTGTCCTTATATTCCCTACCTGGTCTCATAATCATCATGGTATATATGGTATCGCTTCCGTTGTCTGACTTTACCGAAACGGCTACATTATTATTTTCATCAACGGATGAGATGACCTCTGTTTCCGCAAAAGCCGCGGACGTTGTTAAAAGAGCTGCCGCAAGCGGCAAGATTAAAAATTTCTTCATTGCTAAACTCCTCTCTCTAATTTGTTCAGTTTCTTTCCGCATAATACTTCACGGGATAAACACCGACGCTTATCGGCGAGA